>CAYJIO010000098.1:0-4009 GCA_964370255.1 uncultured Azospirillaceae bacterium | reverse complement strand
TTAAACGCAAATACTCTGTCTATAACAGATGCAACAATAAACTCAGAAATCAATATAAATAGTGGCACGCTTAGCTTCTTTGACAAGACCATTATCAACTCAGAGTTAACAGGCGCTGGCATAATTAATTTAGATGAAAACGTCACAATCAACTCAGATGTATCAAGTTTCTCTGGCACAACAAACTTAAATGGCGGCACCGTTTCATTAGGTGCAGGAGCAACATTTTTTGACGGCAACTTAAATATATCAAACACTCCAACCTTAAACTTAAATAACGGAGTAATAGATACAATAAACGCAAGCAACTGGAGTTTTAATTCAAACTTAAATACAACAATAAACGTAGATTTGATTAGCGAAACAGCAGATGGCTTCGTTGGAACATCAACAGCAATTTCAGGGCAACCAAGCATAAACATAACAGGTATTTATGTCATAGATGGCAAAGACAAAGAAGGTGTTTCAACCGTTAGCCTCACAAACAGAACAGGAGCAGGCAACATCACTCTAGACAGCAACGCAAAAGCTTATTCAAACTTATATAAATATCAAATAAACTCAGACTTATTAAATACAAACGGCACCATATCTTTTGCATCAGACGGTTATGAGTTTAACTCAGCAGTCCTTGAGAGCATAATAGCAAACCAATCAAATTATTTGTCAAACGTAAACATATATAAAGAAGCATTTGCAAACTTTGGCACAAATGGCTTTGCGCAAAAAGGTTTTTCTTCTGGTGACGCGCCAAGCAAAGTAGACTCTATTTGGTTTAGACCGTTTGGCAGAACAGAAGATGTTAACTTAGATGACGGCACAACAATAGACAATCAGTCATACGGTGCAATTTTTGGAATAGATAGCAAAACTCATTTTTATGACAATTGCTGGAACGGAATATACTCTCTATACGCAGGATACACTGGCTCAAGACAAAAGTATGAAGACTCTACAATTAATCAAAACGGATTAGTTATAGGCGCCAGAGCATTATTCCAAAACAACAACGCATTCACAGGATTAACCGCGAACATAGGCTCAAGTTTTGCAAACGGCAAAAATATGTTTGGCTCAGAAGAGTTTTTGATGCTATCTGCAGGAATCGCCTCAAAAACAGGATATAACTTCAGTTTCAAAGATGACAAATATATAATACAGCCATCGATGTTGTTTTCATACACATACATAAACACTCCTGGTTATACTAGCACATCAGATGCAAAGATTAGCACTCAAAACCTAAACGCGTTTCAAATAACTCCAGAAATAAAACTTATTGCAAACGTAAATAAACACACTCAAGCATACACAGGAGCCGCTTATAACTGGAACATAATAAACGCCTCAGAAGTAACCGCAAATGATATTGCTCTTCCAAACATTACTGTTGATCCATACACAGAATACAAAGTAGGTCTTACAAGAAAGTTTGAAGACGAAATAGAAAGCTTTGCAGAAATAACCGCAACAACAGGCGGGCGAGAAGGCTTTGGCCTTGAGCTAGGTGTCAAGTGGAACTTTTAATAAAAAAGGCTCAATTAAGAGCCTTTTTTATCTTACTGAAATTTTTGAACTTTAGCCTTATTTTAACACCTTAGAAGTCAGTCCACCAATGCCACTATATAAAGAAGAATGATAGTCATCATACGCTTTCTTGTATCGATTATCATACTGATAATTTGTGTCATATATATCCTCATACCCTTCATCAATAATTTTTTGTTGGCCGCTTTGGTTTGAGCCATCCATAGAAACGCCCATAGCTCCAAGCATAGCACGCCTACTGGCCAATTGTTGATCCAAAAGATTTTTTCTATTATTAACAGCAGATTGTTGCTGTTTTCTTATATTATTCATTTCATCTTTTTGCGCGTTTCTAGAACTTATCATGCTGGTGACACCAGTCCCAACAGAAACTGCTTCACTTACTCCACCCATATTTTATCCTCCTTTTGTTGCTGTTTTAACATTATTTATTACAGAAAGTAATGTAAAAGCATATGGCTCAACACCATGAATGCTCCACATTGGTTTATTAAGGTCTCTAACCCATCCCAAAGATTTTATTTCAACATCGCCACTATAAACATCAAGCGGAATGTCTAAAACCCTTTGACTATCTAGCTTTGCCAAGGGCACTTCTACATATTTGCCATTATATAACAAACGCAAAGATTTTGAGTTTATAATCCGAAATTGGCTATCAACAACTCTATAATTTTTTGGCGACATAACCCTTGAGCCATCAACAGTTAATGGCAAGGGCTCAATAACATGTTCATACTCAAATCCATATTTTACATTTTCAGCCCCATATATAAGGTTTATAAACCCACCAATAACTTCATAAATCCCCACGTCAAAATCATCGGCCAAAACCCTAATCTCTTTTCCTTCAAATATTGGGTTTATTGCAATTTTTGTTTGCATCTCATCATAATTATTTTCAAAAGAGCAATCTGTCCAAAACGCTTCATTTTGTTTTTCAAGAAAAAACTTAGCCCCTCTTTTTACACAAAAATAAACATCAAGCCCAACAATAGCAACAGATTTATACTCGCCTTTTGTAAACAACTTAGACCACCCAGAAACCTCTTCAGTTCTATAAGACGTATAACAAGAAACAGTGCCATCTCTTAAGACCACATACAAAATTGATGAATTCTTATCAAAAGAAAAGTCAACAGGATTGTCAATAATATCTGGCGCCATCAGGCATAAATCTTTTCCTGAATATGCTTGCTCAACGTCAGAAAAAACAAACTCTCTTAATTGTTTTCCGTTTGCAGAAACAAAAATACTTGCCCCGTCAATGTTTTGTGGTTGCATTTTTGCTTTCATATAGCTGCCCACCTGCGTTTGTTGCGAAAGAGCCATAGAAACGGGTGTTAAAGGTTCTCCCGTAACCATCCACTCACCACCGCTTGTAAACACCAATAAGTGGCGCGTAGACACAACGTTTTCAATCGCATTAATCTTATCAGATAATATCCCAAACTCAATGGCCTCATCATCTAGCCCCGTGCCAAGGTCAAAATTAAACAAGTCAGAAGATTGAGAAAGCCACAACCTATTTGGCAATGATTTTGAGCCCCCAATAACTGTTCTTCCTTGATGAAAAGTAACGCTTCTAGGATACCCTCTTGCTTCAGAAAACGCACTCTCACTCCAGTCTTCTGCACTATTAATATTTGCAAGTGAGTTTTCAACACTGCCTTTTATTGTTTTTGCATCAACAAACTCTGTTATTAAAACCTCCCCGTCGTTAATCTTAATTCTAGAGCCAACATGCGCTTCAACAAACAAATCATTTGTTGCGCTCAATGTGCAGTTTCCAGTCGCTGCAGAAGGTTTTAAGCTTTCATTTTTTTGATAAAAGTTAAAATACGGGCAATAAACATTACCATCTTCTTCATGAAAACTCCAAGGCTCAATACTCCAAACCTCACCATCTCCTCGACTAACTTGCTGTGGCTCAACATCTTCATGCACAACCAAAAGTGTATCCGCACTTTGTGTCCAATTAAGCCTATCTAAATGGCCTTCTTTATATGGACTATCAAGAGTTGCAATAAGCTCATCGTTCTTAAATACTTGCAACTTGCTATCCATAAAAGCCAGCAAATAAGTTTGCATTTCATTAAACTCAAAAGAAACCAATTTTGCTTTTTCTAAAAACTCTGTAATATATTTGCTTCCCATACGTCGAGACACCCCGCCAGTTGGAGCAATTGTAACATTGCTTAAAGTCTTAGCGCCATTTTCATACAAAGAAAGTTCACCCCTTCCATATAACTCTTTTGAAATCTGCCCTGAAGTAAAATTTGTTTTAACGTGTAATACCATATCTCTACATCCTTGCATTTATCAAAGAAAAGTCCTCAAAAGTTTTGGGGCTTCCTTGTTGTGAATCTAATAATTTTGCTCTTTTATAATCATCCTCATATCTTTTGTTCAAAAAATCTGCTCTTGATGTGCTTTCTGTTAAAGCAATACAAAAGTCAGA
>CAYJIO010000097.1:0-4021 GCA_964370255.1 uncultured Azospirillaceae bacterium | reverse complement strand
CAACACCATCAGAGCTCCATTCATAAGCTTTTTCATCATCTATTTTTTTTGTAACAACCAAAACCTTGCTTGCAACCATAAATGCTGAATAAAAGCCAACTCCAAATTGGCCAATTAAATCAGCTCCCATAGTATTATCACTAATGTTTTCAACAAAATCTTGCGTGCCTGACTTTGCAATTGTCCCCAGATGATTAATCAAATCATCTCTATTCATTCCAATACCATTGTCTTCAATACTGATGCTTTTTTCTTCTTTATTTACCTTAACAACAATCTCAAGACCTTCTTTTGGCAATTTTATTGTAGGATTAGTTAATGACAAATATTTAAGTTTGTCACAAGCATCAGATGCATTAGATATAATTTCTCTTAAAAATATTTGCTTTTCAGAATATAAAGAATGCACAACAATATTCAAAAGCTTCTGAACCTCTGCCTTAAACTTAATTTTACTCATAAAACATCTCCTTAAACTTGCCATAATTAATATAAATAGAAACAATCATAAAAAAAAGCAAGTCCTATAAATTAATTTCTATTGGCATCTTTTTTACATACTCAACGTTTGCATAATATGTTTGTGTAATATTTTCATCAAAACTTTCCACCACCGTAACACTATGAGCTTTTGCCAAGTTGGTCCTAATATCTTTATTTATAAAATCTAGCAAAATATCTTGTGCAGGTCTTCTTTGCAAAATTGCATGTTCTTTGCCATCATATAAGATTGTTGGGTCTGGATATTTCTGAGGATCTTCATTTTTTGCATTTATATAGAAATACAATCTTCCATTTGCATCTTCTGCAATTAAATAAGTTTTTTCTTGCAACAAATTATCCATTTTTATCTGCCCTTATTAAAAAAAGAAGAAAAAAGATTAAATATATTTGGCCCTTTTGATTTTTTCATCCCAAAAAACACAAAAGCAACTCTTAAAAACCCTTTAATCTTACCTAAGTTTGCAACCTTTCCAGACGGAAAAAAAGAAAACTTTCCAACCTTAAAACTTTTCATATCATAACTCCTTAATATAAATATAAACAAGATTATTTTCTTCGTCAATTAATTTATTAATTCATTACATATTTGTTTATTTCTTTCTCACCCATAAAATAAGGAAGAACAATCCCGCTGGGATATCTCTTTGAATATAAAACATATAACGGCGGGCTTTTTATATCTATTTTTTTAAGATATTTAATCCCTTCTTGATTATAAGACATCTGCGTCGTTTTTATAAAGTCACCACGACTATGCTTATTTTTTGAATAAATTACAAAATCTGTTATCTTACAACCAATACACCAATTAGGCACAACAGATACCAAAACATTATCTTCTTTAATATCAATAACATTATTGTTAACATTAATCTTTACAAAAAACATTGAGCAAAAAAAGCAAACAAAAATCAAAGAAAGCATAATTTGATAAAGTCTTTTAACTGCTCTTTTGGTTTCTTTATATGTTTCTTCAATATGGCGCTTGGTCTTATTAAAGAATAAAATAAAAGCAACTGCCAAAAATGCCATCAACGCCATCAAAAAGCTTTCAACACAAACCAAAAGCCAAACCAACTGGACAGATAACAATATAACAACAATGTTTTTAATATTATCAAACCTCTTTGAAGGCCTAAAATATTTCTTAAAAACATTTGGTTTTATGTATAAAAGAACATAAGGCAAAACAAGCCCCAAAGAAAAAACAATCCAATTAAGCCCCTCAAAAAATATATTCCTCGTCTGCAACCCCAAAAACAAAAAGACTAAAAATGAATACAAAAAAGGCTTTATAATTAAAGATACATTTATCCAATGCTTTATGCCAGATATCAAAAAAATGACAATAAAGACCATAATCACCATATAATAAGAGTTTTGCATCAAAAACCCCCAATATGGCAAGTTTTTATATATAAAATAGCCAAAAGTTAAAAACAAAACCAAACTACAAAAATATAAAACAGCTTTTCTTCTTATTTGCTCTTTCTTATTTGGCATATCATACATCATTAACATAAACAAAACAATCGCCCAAGGATAAAAATTTGTAAACAAACCAGCAAAAAAACTTTCAATATTTCTAAAAGACAAGCCTTTATGGGGCTCAATTTTTTTATTATAGCTCCCAAAATCAATTCCATTTACAGACAACAAAATCTCAGCACTACTTATTTTATTTTCATCTGTCTTATAAACAGGCTCAAACACAGCATCAAACCCATAAGGCTTAATCTTTATCATAGGAGCATATGTTTTTTGGTTTACAACATAAACAAACGTCTTAGATGCATCAAATTTTTTATCAACTTCTACAACAATATCATTATTTTGATTATAATAAACATTTTTAATCGCATCAAAATAATCATCTTTAGGAATATTGCCATAACCAGAATATATAAAAACATCAGAAGCGCCATTAAATGCCACCCCATTTTCTAACTCAAGCCCAGAAGAAAGCTCAACATTTTTACAAACTTGCTCCTCATTACATATGCTTAAATTAAAGTCGCCATTAATCTCAAGGGGTTTATTAATATCTTTTGGATATAAAATTACAGGCAAAGCAAAATTTCCAAAATAAAAAGCTTTATTTTCTTTATTTTTATCAACATATATTTTTGGCGCAGGATATAGCACATCTACCTTTAATAAATTTTTAGACTTGCCAAAATCTACTTTGGGAGCATAAACCATACCATATTCAGGAGAAACATCAAAATGAACAGCTGCATATATTTTTTCATTATCACCAATTTTTGTAACAGAGCTTATTATCCTTGCAGAAACATTGTTTCCATCAACCCACTCCCCGCTTCCGTTTGCAGTCTTAAAATCAGGCAACTCTCCGGTTTTTAAAATTCTTTTCAGACTAACTTTTGCAAGTTTTTGCCTCAATACATCAAACTGAGTTTTTGGCTCTTGCCTTAAAAAATTTTCATAATGTTTTCTTTCAAGCACTTCAAAGTTTTTTTTAGAAAAAGAATAAGGAATTGTTCTTAAAAAATTGTTTGTAACAACCAACTCATCAGATTTTTTATAATCACTATCTTCTTGAACTTTTTTATATTCCAAATCAGACATCTGCCTTGGCACAACATCTGGGACAATAGCCCTTTGTTTTATGTCATTATATTTCTTGTTAAAAAAGCGATATGTCTTTATACCTTTTTTTATAACATTTTCAACTTTTTTTGCATCTTTTTCTCTAAGATTAAACTTTTCTTTAATCTCAAAGCTCAAGTCTTTATCTATGCCCTCATCAGGATACTTTTTATTTATCTCAATTGCATACCCAAAAAAGTCAGACACCTGAGCATCTGCTTTACTCCCAACATCTTGCGCATATAATACAGAAGAATAACAAAAAAATAACAATAACAAAAAAAACTTTTTCATAAAACAATAATAAATTAATTTGACATATAGTCAATAAAATAATATATATTTTATATGACTTACTTAAACGGAAAATGCCTTATTGCAACCCCAGGGTTTGAAGATGACTTCTTCAAAGAAGCCCTTATTTATATATGCTCCCACAACAAAGACGGAGCTCTTGGCTTTGTCATAAACAAACCAATAGAAGACATTTCATTTCAAGATATCGCAAAAGACTTGGTTAATATAGATACTCAAGCACCAAATTATGCAAACATCTTAAACGGCGGGCCTCTTGATAAAATAAGAGGATTTGTCCTCCACTCCACAGACTATATGGCAGATGATAGCATTGCAATAGATAAAAAAATTGCCATATCATCATCACTTAGCATAATCTCAGACATTGCAAAAAATCAAGGCCCCAAAAAAAATATGGTTGTATTAGGGCACGCATCATGGAGCGCTGGACAATTAGAAGAAGAAATAAAAAACAACTTTTGGCAAATAATAGACTGTGATGATGAGTTATTATTCAACACCCCAATTGCAGACAAAAGATTAAAAGCGTTTGAAAGACTAGGGCTATCGCCAGAAAGACTATCCCCCATTTGCGGCCACGCATAAAAAA
>CAYJIO010000096.1:0-4022 GCA_964370255.1 uncultured Azospirillaceae bacterium | reverse complement strand
GCATAGACTTCTCAATATCTTCATCAAGAACACCATGCCCAGAAAAAAAAGAAAACCCTTCAAAAAACTTTATAAACTCTGGCATAATCACTTTTTTATTCTTCTTTTTATAAGCCTTGATAGGAACAACTAAAATACCTGTTAAAGCAAGATATACATAGAAGAAAAACTCTGCATCTTCAGGTGATGCGTGAGTATTAAAAAAATTAATAATATTATCTAACTGCCAAAGCATTGTTAATGGCAAAAGAACAAAAATAGCTATCGCAGATAAAACAAACGACCTTTTATATTTCTTTCTGCTTTTTTCCATCTCTAAAAACAAGTGCTTCAAATTCTTTTCATAAAAAGCATCAAACTCTTGCCTAATAGAAACAACCTCTGGACTATCTTTTATCATTTAAAGTAATCACTTGCGCTAACTTCTTTTTTCTCAACTTCGCTTGCCTCAAAAAACGGCATCTCGTCTTTTACGCCAACCATTTTTGCAACCAAGTTATACGGAAAAATTTCAACAACATTCTTAAGCTCTTTAACAGCAGAGTTATAAAATCTTCTAGATGCAGCAATGTGTTCCTCAACATCGCTTAATGACAACATTGCATTATTCATCATATCATTAGATTTCATATCAGGATAGTTCTCTGCCGTTAGCTTAAATTGTTGCATTCTATCTGCAAGCATATTATCCAAATTAATTTTTTCTTGCGGGTTCTTAGAAAAGTCCACATTCATAACATCATTACGCAATTTTGTAATCTCAGTCATCAAGTCTTTTTCATGATCCATATATTTTGCAGCCATGGTCATAAGGTTTGGAATAAGATCATAACGCTTTTTAAGTTGCACATCAATCCCTGAAGATGACTCTCTTAAGTTATTGCGTTTTTTTATCAAGCTTACATAAACACCATAAAACCAAACGGCAACAACACCAACACCTGCTAATAAAAATTCCATCATTTTTCTCCTTTAAAATTCCCCTCTACTAAGGGTTGCCCAACGGGGCGGGGGGGTTTATTAATATCGTATTATAAACTTCTTAAAAATTTCTTAAGCTCTAGCATATCATAAAAAACGTTCTCAATTCCCAAGCTTTTTATTGCCTCTAAATACTCACCGCTAGAAACATTTGTATTTCCTACAAAAGCAACTGTTAAAATCCCTGCCTTTTTACCTGCAATCATACCTGCGATTGAATCTTCAACTATAACGCAGTCTTTTTTATCCCAACCCATACTTTCTTGCGCATACAAAAATACATCAGGCTCTGGCTTGCCATATCTTACCATGTCTGCACAAAACAAATTATCTTCATTAAAGTATTCGCTCAGACCAAGCACATCTACCTTCTTTTTTGTTTTTGAAAAAATACCCCCTGTTGCAACACATTGCCTTCCTTTATATTCCTCAAGCACATCTTTTATATTAGGGGTCAAAAGCATTTCCCCTCGCCTTACAGATTGGTAGTCCATCTCAAGCGCCTCATCCCAAAACCCTTCCTTAAGCTCAATGCCCAGCTCCCTTAAAACCAAATCTTTTGTTGCATCACTCATTCCGCCCAAATGTTTATATGCAGTATTCAAGTCCCATTCAAGGTTGTTATATTTATTTAAAAGCAAGCGACGATTCTCAACCCAAATAAGCTCAGTGTCCGCAATAACTCCATCAAAATCCCAAATTATATTCATTTATTTATTCCTATTGACAAAAGGTTAATAAAAAAGATAATATACCACAAAGATTAAGGAATAATAAAAATGCAAACAATATATGCACTATCAACTGCTTATGGCAAATCAGGAGTTGCAATAATAAGGGTTTCTGGCACCCATGCCAAAAAGGCCTTAGAATTGACCAACATAAAATCTGCCAAACCCAGATACGCATATTTCAGCCCCATAACATATAACAATGAGGTCTTAGACAACGCATTGGTTTTATATTTTAACGCCCCTAACTCTTTTACGGGAGAAGATGTTGTTGAGTTTCATCTCCATGGATCAAAGGCTGTTATCTCAAGTGTCTTGGAGGCACTTAGCACAATAAAAGATTATCGCCTTGCCCAGGCAGGAGAGTTTTCAAAAAGAGCCTTTTACAATAACAAGATGGACTTAACTCAAGCAGAAGGCTTGGCAGACTTAATAGACTCAGAAACAAAAGCCCAACAGCGCCAAGCCATCAGCCAAACCTCTGGCGGCTTAAGCTTGTTATATGACAATTGGAGAAGCGCATTATTAGAAGTCTTGGCATATCTTGAGGCATTTATAGATTTTCCTGATGAGGAAATCCCCCAAAGCGTTGTAGACAACACGCAAAACACCGTGTCAAAGTTAATAGATGACATCAAAGAGCACTTAACCACATCTCAAATTGCAGAAAGATTGCGTGATGGATTTAGAGTTGCCATAATTGGCGCAACCAACGCTGGCAAATCAAGCTTATTAAACGCCATTGCCAAAAGAACGGTTGCAATTGTCTCAGACATTCATGGCACAACCAGAGACAGTATAGACGTTTATGCAGACATAAACGGATTCCCAGTCATTTTTCAAGACACCGCAGGCTTAAGAGAAACCGAGGATGAGATTGAAAAACAAGGTATTGATATTGCCAAACAAAAAGCCAAAGACGCAGATTTTATAATGCATTTGTTTGATGCAAAAAAAACTGATATGCCACAAGAAAAAGGCATTATTGTTGCAAACAAAATAGATACAATAAGCAAAGAAAAACAACAAGAACTTAAAGACGCAGGCTGTTTTTTAATCAGCGCCAAGCAAAACATTGGCATCAAAGATTTGCTAGAATATATCTCAGAACAAATAAAACAAAAGTTTTCAAGCTTAGACGGCAACTTAATGAGCCGCGCCAGATATAAAGAGGCATTAGAAGATGTTATATCAAACTTGCAAAACTTTAACTTCAACAAAGAAATAGAGCTTTCAGCAGAAGACTTAAGACTTGCAGCCAGAAGCTTGGCAAGACTAACAGGCAAAATTGAAGTTGATGACATTTTGGGCAAAATATTTTCAGACTTTTGCATTGGCAAATAAAAAGGATTATAAAATGACAAACAAATATATTGGTATAGACGTTGGCGGCACTTCAATAAAATCTGCCCTTGTTAATGAGATGGGAGAAGTTTTGCACTCAAACTCAACTCCAACTCAAGCACACTTAGGTTTTGAGACAAGCTTAAATAATATCAAAAGCGCAATAAAAGCAATTTTAGAGATTGAAAAAAACGTCAGAGGCATTGGCATCGGCCTGCCAGGAATGGTTGACAACAAAAAAGGAATTGTCATAACAATGGCAAACATTCCAGACTGGAACAACGTGCCATTAGCCCAAATAATAGAAAAAGAATTTGCCATTCAAACAAAAATAGATAACGATGCCAATTGTGCAACTTTAGGTGAACTATACTTTGGTGCAGGAGTTGACTGCAATCACTTTGTTTGCATCACTGTTGGCACAGGCATTGGCGCAGGCATTATAAATGATGGCAAATTGCTAAGAGGCTTTAATAACTTGGCAGGAGAAATCGGCCACATAAAAACCAATATACCATCAGCAAAAAACTGTGGTTGTGGCAATTCAGATTGCTTAGAGGCAATTGCTGCAACAACTGCCATGATAGAACTTGCAAAACAAACCAACTTTGCAAATAAGTATGAAGAAATTACCCCTTTAATAATTTTTCAAGAGGCCACAAAAGGCGATAAACAAGCGGTTGAAATATTTCAAATAGTTGGTGAGCATATAGGCACTGGGCTTTCAAGCATAATAAATATCTTAAACCCACAAAAGATTATAATTGGTGGCGGCATCTCAAAAGCCGGAGACTTGATATTTGAACCAATCAAAAAAGCCATACACCAAAAAGCGCTTCCAGCATCAATAAAAGATGTTGAGATTATGCCCGCAAAATTAAGCAACACCGCAGGCGTCATTGGCGCCAGCACTTTGGTCTATGCAGATTAGAACAAGATTCTGCACTGAACCGTAGGGGACGGGTC
>CAYJIO010000095.1:0-4071 GCA_964370255.1 uncultured Azospirillaceae bacterium | reverse complement strand
CTGCTGCAACCAAGTTTGCAGAAGACAATAAGTTTGGTTGTGCAAAAATTAATTACAAATTGCGTGATTGGGTGTTTTCTCGTCAGCGTTATTGGGGTGAGCCTATCCCTGTTGTGCATTGTGATACTTGTGGCACTGTGCCGTTGCCAGAGTCTGAGCTGCCACTTACGTTGCCAGAGGTAGATGATTATTTGCCAAATGATGAAGGAGATAGCCCTCTTTCTAAAGCAACAGATTGGGTAAATACACCTTGTCCAAAATGCGGAAAAATGGCAAAAAGAGAAACTGATACAATGCCTGGTTGGGCGGGTTCTTCTTGGTATTTCTTGCGTTATTTAGATCCGCATAATAATGATACTTTTGCATCTAAAGAAGCTCAAGATTATTGGATGAATGTTGATTTGTATAATGGTGGTATGGAGCACACAACTTTGCACTTGTTATACTCTCGTTTTTGGCACAAATTTTTGTTTGACTGTGGTATGGTTACAACATCAGAGCCTTATCAAAGACGTGTTTCTCACGGTATGATTTTGGGCGAAGATGGTGAGAAGATGTCTAAGTCTCGTGGTAATGTTATCAACCCAGATGAGATTGTAGACACTTATGGTGCAGATGCTTTTAGGTTGTATGAAATGTTTATTGGACCATATGATCAAGTTGCTCCATGGTCTGATGAAAGCTTAAACGGTGTGTTCAGGTTTATTGGCAAAATATGGGCCTTAAATGCAAAAGTTTGTGATGTTGCTGCATCTAAAAATGATTTGTTTAATATGCACAAAACAATATTAGATGTTATTGAGCGTATTGACTTAATGAAGTTTAATACAGCGGTGTCTAGCTTAATGACATTTGTAAATTATCTTGGTGGGCTAAAAGTGGTGCCTAGAGAATGTTTTGAAACATTATTAAAATTGTTATCTCCATTTGCACCGCACGTTGCAGAAGAATTGTGGCAAAAATTGGGTAATGCTGGTTTGGTGTTAGAACAATCATTCCCAGTTGGTGATAAAAGTTTAGCAACATCTGATGTTGTTACAATTGCGGTTCAAATCTGTGGCAAGATGCGTGGCACAATTGAAGCGCCATTAGATGCATCAGAAGATGAGGTTAAAGCGCTTGCGTTTGGCCTTGATAATGTTAAGGCACAGACAGATGGCAAGGAAATACGCAGAATTATTTATGTGAAAAACAAAATATTAAATGTCATTGTTTAATGCAAGAAAGAAAGCAAAACAGATATAAAAATTTTAATTATGCAACAAAAGGAGCATATTTTATAACTGTTTGTACGCAAGATAAAAAATGTGTTTTATCACGCATTGTAGGGGACGACGCCCTCGGCGTTCCACAAATTGAGTTATCAAGAATTGGTTGTATTGTTGAAGACGAAATTAATAAAATAAATAAAGTTTATAATCATATAAACGTTTTGCAATATGTTATTATGCCAAATCATATTCATTTAATTATACAAATATTGCCTAACGGCGGGACGCCAAGGGTGTCGTCCCCTACAATTAGCGATGTTATTGGAAGCTTTAAGAGGTTTGTTAGAAAAAAAATTGGTTGCCAAATCTTTCAACGCTCATTTTATGATCGTATAATTAGAGATGATGAATATCAAGCCATATCTCAATATATTACAGAAAACCCTCATCATTGGCAAAATGACACATATTTTAATGGAGAATAAAAAATGAAAACAGCGATTATAATGGCGTTGCCACAAGAGTTTGGCATTAAAGACAAAACAATAAAACAAACAGAAGTTAATGGTTTGCCAGTTTTCTTTTCTGGCGTTGGTAAGGCAAATGCCTCTTATTTGTTGGGCAAACTTATAGCTCAAGGTTTTGATAACATCATAAATATTGGAACAGTTGCTGGCTTTGGACTTAACCAAGGCGATGTGGTTATTCCAAAAATATTTGTTGAGTGGGATTTTGATTTGTCTGCATTGGGTATTGAAAAAGGAAGAGTTTGGAACGAGGCCTCAAAACATATTGTGCCAAAATCAATGTTTAATTTTAATGCTTTTAAGACAGCAGAATGCAAACATTTGGCAACAGCAGATTGTTTTGTTGATGACTGGCGAAAAGTTTTTTTTGTTGATGAAGATGTTAATTTAATTGATATGGAATCAGCGCCATTAGCAAGAATTTGTGCAAGAGAAAATGTTAATTTTGCAGCTATAAAAGTTGTTTCTGATAATGCAGACGGCAATAGTCATTTTGCGTGGGATGAGTTTGTTGATGGTAAGGGTAAGGATATTATAAATGATATAATTATTAAACTATCAAATGATTTTGGTTTGTAATATAAAAATATTTTTATAACAAATTTAGCATTCTTTCTGTTGCTTTTATGGCGGCTTTTACTTGATCACTTGAAACGCCGTGTGTTGTTTTGCCATTGCTCCATTTGATTGTTGCTTCAACTAATGAGTTTGAACAACCTCCTGGAGGGATTGAGATTTCAAAATCTAAGAGCTCTGGTATTTTTATGTTCATTTTTGAAGAAAGTTTTTTTAATGCTTGCATAAAAGCATCATAACCACCGTTACCAAGTGCGCTTGCTTCAAAAATTTTGTTATTATATTCAACTTGGATATTTGCGTTTGGCTTCATGGACATGGTAGTTGTGATGACACAGCCTGCTACTCTAAATTTTTTGTTTTGTTGCCCTTCTAACATATCTGATACTAAGAAGGGAAGATCTTCTGGAGTTATTGTTTTTTTCATGTCGCCTAGTTCTATTATTTTTTCTAGAAGTTTTTTCTTTTGATCTTCGTTTAGCTCAATCTTCATTTGCTTTAAGTTTATATCTAAGCTTGCTTTGCCAGAGAGTTTGCCAAGCGCGTAACTTGTGTTTCTGTTAAATCTTTGAGGGGATAGCTTTGATATATAAAGGTTTGCTTTTTTGTCACCGTCTGCGTGGATCCCTGCGGTTTGGGTGAAGACATCTTTGCCTATAATTGGCATATTGTTAGAAACTCTTTTGCCTGCAAATGTTTCTACCAGTGTGCTGATTTCTTTTAGCTTTGTTTCTTCTATATTTGTTTTGAATGTGGTGTGATCTTTTATTGCAACAGCAATTTGAGAAAGGTCTGTGTTGCCAGTTCTTTCTCCAAGAGCGTTTATGGTTGTATGAACACCTTTTGCACCAGCTTTTATTGCAGCAAGAGCGTTTGCTGTGGCAAAGCCATAATCATTGTGTGCATGAAACTCAAAAGCTAAGTCAGGAAAATCTTTTGTCATTAAAGAAACATATTCAAATACCTCAAAAGGATTTAAGACGCCTAAAGTATCTGGCAGCAAAATGCGCTCAAAGTTAAGCTCTTTGAATGCGGTTATTAAATCATATACATATTCTTTGCTATCTTTGATGCCGTTTGACCAGTCTTCTAGATAAACGTTACAGACAAACCCTTTTGATTTTGCGTATTCAACAGTTTCTTTGACGTCTTTAATATGTTCTTTAATTGTCTTTTTTAGTTGTAGCTCACAGTGTTTTTTTGAGCCTTTGGTTAAGAGATTTATTCTTTTGCATCCTGTTTTTTCTAACCAGTCAACAGATTTTTTGTGGTCAACAAAGCTTAAGACTTCAATGTTGTTTGTAAACCCATTTTCTTTTGCCCAGCTCATTATTTGAGATAGTGTTTCTTGTTCTTTGGGGCTCACTTTTGCAGAGCATACTTCTATTCTTGAGACTTTTAAGTCTTCAAGCAGGGTTTTTGCTATGGTTAGTTTTTCTTCCCCTTTAAATGAAACACCTTGAGTTTGTTCTCCATCTCTTAGGGTTGTGTCCATTATATCTATTGTTTTATTCATCTAAGAAGTCCATTTGGGGTGTTTGCTTTGATTTTTTGACTTTTGGAACGCCTAAATACTCACAACCCAAGTCAGATATAACTCTGCCTCTTGGGGTTCTTTGCAAAAAGCCAAGCTTTAATAAATATGGCTCAATAACTTCTTCAATACTATCGCGTTCTTCTGAAAGGGCTGCTGCCAGTGTGTCTGCACCAACTGGGCCACCACCATAATTGTTGATGATGCATTGCAAATAACGTCT
>CAYJIO010000094.1:0-4091 GCA_964370255.1 uncultured Azospirillaceae bacterium | reverse complement strand
TGGGAGCGCAAGCTCCCAATCTTGAAGATGCATTCTGTGGCCGTTTTTACTACTTTGCGTTCTCAGAAACAAAATCCATATCAAGTTCAATTTTTAAGACACCGAAGTCCTCACCTTCTTGATAATAAATCCCATCTTTGTCTAATGTCGCAACATTAATTAAATCAACACTATCGTTTTCCAAAATATCAATTAAGCCTTTAGGCGCTTTAACTTCTATTTTTGCCACAGGTGTTTTTTGGGTTTTGTTTGCCTCTGTTTTTGCTTTTCTGACTTCAGTAGAAATTAAACAAACCGTATCATATAGTTGAGTGTCTACTCCTTGAAACGCCTTAAAACTATCATCAGAAACCCAAGCCTCTAAATGTAATGACGTTTTTTTGTTATTCCAAGGACAAGACTGATAAACTTCTTCTGTAATAAATGGGCAAAAAGGTGCAAAGCCCTTAAGAAAAACGTCTATTGTTTTTATCAAAGATGCAATTGCAGACTTGTTGTCTTCTGAATATGCGCGTTTTTTGACAACCTCAAGATAATTGTCACAAAAATCCCAAAAACGTTTTTCAATAACATCTAAAGCTGTTGCATAGTCATGGTTTTCAAAAGATTTTGTCGCATATGCAAACGTTGCACCTAGTTTGTTCATAAAAGATTTATCCATATTATTATTTATATATGATTGATAATTCTCAAAATCATCAAACCCAGAATTTTCAATAATCATAAACACAAACTTGCTTGCATTAAAAATCTTGTTAACCAGTTTTTTGCCTTGAGACATAATTTGTTCTTCAAACGCGGTATCAACACCAAGTCTTGCTCTGCCTGCCCAATATCTAACGGAATCAGCGCCATAATTGTCAATTAAGTGTTGTGGAGTTACAACGTTGCCTTTTGATTTTGACATTTTCTTTCTGTCTGGGTCAAGAATAAAGCCACTGATAAGAGCCTCATTCCAAGGAATTGTGTTATTATGCATTAATCCTTTTGCAACCGTATAAAAAGCCCAAGTTCTGATAATGTCATGTGCTTGAGGTCTGATGTCAAACGGCAAGCTTAAGTTTGGGTTATTTGCCATGTCTAAAGCGATTTGTGGAGTTAGAGCAGATGTCGCCCACGTGTCCATAACGTCCATATCTCCAATAAAACCGTTTGCTTTGCCGCGTTGTGCTTCTTCAAATCCGTTAGGTGTATCTGTCATAGGGTCAACGGGAAGAGTTGCTCTGTCTGCAATAATAGGGTTGTTATAATCTGGCTGCCCATTTGAATCTATCTTATACCAAACAGGAAACGGCACACCAAAAAAGCGTTGTCTTGAAATGCACCAATCTTGGTTTAATCCTTCTGCCCATTCTTCAAATCTATGTTGCATGTGTGCAGGCTTCCATTTAATTTTTCTGCCAGCTTCAATCATTTCAGATTTCTTTTCCATAAGTTTTATAAACCACTGTCTTGAAGACACAAATTCCAAAGGCATATTGCCTTTTTCATAAAACTTAACAGCATGCATAATTGGGCGAGGCTCGCCTAGCATTGCTTCTTCTTCTTTTAACAACTCAACAATTTTTGCTTTTGCTTGTTTGGTGGTTAGTCCTATTAACTGCTTGTAATTCTCATTTGCCTTATCTGTGTTGTTTGATACAAAAGCGCCTTTTCCATACTCTTGATTAATTATTCTGCCATCAAGCCCAATAATTTGTTTTAATGGCAAGCCAGATTTTTTCCACCACTGAACGTCTGCAGCATCACCAAACGTGCAAACCATCATAATTCCCGTGCCTTTGTCTTTTTCTGCATGTTCTGATGCAACAATATCAACAGGTGCATCAAACAGCGGAACAATTGCTTTTTTGCCAAACAAGTGCTGATATCTTTCGTCATCTGGGTGTGCTACAATAGCAATACAAGCTGGCAAAAACTCAGGTCTTGTAGTAGATATAACAAATGTATCATCAAGCCCCTCAACCAAAAACTTTATATCATGAAAGAACCCTTGAACTTCTTTGTCTTCAATTTCTGCCTGAGCTACCGCAGATTGAAACGTAATGTCCCACATTGTTGGTGCTTCAACAGACGCGACATTGCCTTTTTCATATAGCTCAATAAAAGATTCTTGCGACAATTTTATTGTCTTTGGGCTTATAGTTGTGTATTGCACATCCCAATCATATGAGTGACCAATGTTTTTGAAAATATTTTCAAAAACTTTTTCATCAGATGCAGTTAATATCTCGCAAGCCTCAATAAAGTTTTTTCTTGAGACTTCTTTTCTTTGAGCTTTTTCATCAGTATTTTGCACTGGCTTAAAATCTTTGTCATATGCAAGAGAAGGATTGCAAGTGATATTATAATAGTTCTGCACGCGTCTTTCTGTCGGAAGCCCATTGTCATCCCACCCAATTGGATAAAAAACCGTCTTGCCACTCATTCTTTGATATCTAGCAACAATATCAGTCTGAGTATAACTAAAGATGTGCCCCACATGCAAAGAGCCAGAGACAGTCGGAGGAGGGGTGTCTATCATAAAAGTTTCACTGCGAGAAGCATTTTTATCATATTTATAAATATTGCTCTTAAACCAAAAATCTTTACAACGATTTTCTATATCTAGAATTTCTAACTTCTTGTCTAACGTTTTATTTTCTTTATATTGCATAATCTTCTCCCAATTAAATATTATCTATTTATGTTGTAAAATAGGATAATTGTCAAGACTTTATTAATAAGATAAAACTTAATCTCAAATAATATTTACATAAAACACATCTATTTTTTTACACCGTTAATATATACATAGTGACTTTTTAAAAATATCTTATATTATATGTTATTAACTAAATTATAGGAGGTTTAGATGTTAAAATATATATTAACTTTTGCGCTTTTCATAAGCACTTCTTTTGCTAAGGCAGAAGCCTTAAGCCTTTATGAAATCGCAGAGCAAAACAATTTTGTAGCGTTTAGGCAAGCAGTTAAAGATGGGCTTGATATGAATGAACAACTTCAGATGGGAGAAACTGCTTTTTCAAACGCAAGCTCTGTTGCAAGCTATGATATGATAAAGTTAATGCTAGAAAACGGAGCAAATCCAAATCTTTCTTCTGGTTTTATGTCTGTCCTTGATAGCGCCGTAAAACGTGGAGATATTAACATAGTAAAACTCTTATTAGATAATGGAGCTGACGTAAACAACTCATATTACAAAAATTTGTATGACACAAGCCCCGCCACAACTCCACTGCACGAGGCCGCTAAAATCAAAAACAATGATATTATTGAGCTGTTAATAGCCAAAGGTGCAGATAAAAGTTTGCTTGATATCGACGGCAAAAAAGCAACAGATTATTATGACTTTGCAACAGCTAGCAATAAACAAGCATCAAAATATTTAGAGCTATATAAAATAAAGAAGGCACGAGATACAAAAGCTATGAGCAATACGCTTGCAAAGCTAAAAGATAATTACATATATTTTAGCCCAACCGAAGATGGTGTTTCCGTTCGCAAAGGGGCAGGAACAAAACAAGGCAAGCACGGCTCCCTAAAAATGCAACCTGAGTCCGAAAATAGCGGTGATCTCACCAATATATTTAACATCGCAGTTGATACTAGAGTTCCTTGGGTTGGCGGAGTTATAAGCAACGTTGCTATTAAAGGTGATGAAAACTGCCAAGCCTGGCATGAGGTCGTAGCAATTAAGCAAGATTGGTCTAATTTTGAAGGCGAATACCCTGACTATAGTGGGCTTGATGACAACAAAACACCTGCTTACGTTTGTGCTGATTATATAAAAACAAGACCAATCACAGATGCTGAAGCCTCAAATTTTGCAGGCGCATACTTCAATGCATATAAAACAGATGCCTCTGAGGAATATACCCACATCAAGCTAAAACAAGGAGCAAAGGTTCCAAACGGAAATTATGACCCGCCTTATATCGCAAACGCAGAGGAACAAATTTCATTAATAGAATTTAGCCCAAGCTCTGACAATAAAGAAAGCGAATATTCAATAAGACCCAAACTTTTTATTGACGACAATATGTCAATAGACTTTGGCTTTATAAAGTTTTCTCAATTAAAAGAGCTTC
>CAYJIO010000093.1:0-4233 GCA_964370255.1 uncultured Azospirillaceae bacterium | reverse complement strand
TATCTCGCTCATTTCATCACCTAAAGTAATTTAATCATACTTTACATATAAAATGTTGCAATTCGACAAAACTAGATAAAATTAATTAGATTTTTTTCTTTAAATATAGTATAATTATGATGGTGGTTAAATGAATTATCCTGGCGGAGTAAAAAAAAACACAACTAAAAATTATGGTAATAGAGGTATGTCTTTAGAAGAAGATATCAATTTAACCAATCAATATTACTTAAATAACAACATTGCAGTCATATATAAAAAACCTGTTCCAATAAGTGTTAGAAAAGTAGATTATAAATCAAGAAATGATGCCTTAATTAAAGAAGCGATGTTTTTAGTTCCTTCAACAACCGATTATAATGGTTTATACAAAGGTTGTTACATTGATTTTGAAGCTAAGGAAACAAAATTAAATAATCTACCCTTATCTAATATTCACAAACATCAAATAAATCATTTAAAAAATATAGAAGAACATAAAGGAATAAGTTTTATTATTGTTAGATTCGTATTAAAAGATATAACTTTTTTATTAGAAACAAAACATTTAATAAATTTTATAGATAGCGAGACAAGGAAATCCATACCATTTGAATACTTTAATAAATATGGTTATATAATTAATATGAAATATACTCCAAGATTAGATTATCTTGAAGTACTTAGAATAATAAGGAGTGAATTAAAATGAAAAAGTTAAAGAAAAAAACAAAACAGACATTAAAAAAATATCGAAAAATAATGATAATAACTGCTATTAGTTTATTTTTATTAATATTAGGTTTTATTTATAATCAATTAATCCCTGCATTAATAATAGTAGCAGTTTTGGATTTTATTTTATTTTTAATATTCAAACCAAAAAAGCATAAATTCAGTTTTAAAGAATTATTTAAAACTCTATGTATTATTGCTTTTACAGGTGGAACTTTAGTTTTATTAGGTGCAGCTTCATTTACTATTTATGTAATATCACTTGTTGAACCATTTGATCCAGAAGCTTTAAAAAATGTTGTTCCATCACTTATAGTTGATAGTGAGGGTAATGAGCTGATGAAAATTGGTGATGAACACCGTAAATTAGTTACATATGATGAAATATCACAATCTCTAATCGATGCAGTTATTGCAACTGAAGATAGTCGTTATTACCAACATAGCGGTGTTGACTTACCTAGATTTATACTAGCTTCCCTGCAACAAGCAATGGGTAATTCTGATGCCGGCGGGGCTTCTACTTTAACTATGCAAGTATCTAAACTAACTCAAACCGATGAAATAGCAACCGGTATTGAAGGTATTATTCGTAAATTTCATGATGTTTATATATCGGTATTTGAATTAGAAAGAAGATATACAAAAGAAGAAATACTAGAATTTTATTTAAATTATGTTGGTATGGGCGGGCAAGTTAATGGTATGGGTCAAGCTAGTTTAACTTACTTTAATAAGGATGTTAGTGAATTAAACATAGCAGAATCTGCTATGTTAGCAGGTATGTTACAAGCACCATCTGCTTATAACCCTCTATATTATCCAGACTTATGTGAAGAAAGAAGAGTTCAAGTTTTAAATTTAATGTTAAGACATGGTTATATAACTGAAGAAGAATACAATATAGCAAAAGAATTAACTGTCGAAAAATTATTAGTTGAAGCAGAAGCAACATCTACTTCTGATTACCAAGATTATTTAGACGCTGCTTTACAAGAAGTAATCGATAGAGGTTATAACCCTTATAATGTTTCAATGGTAATAACAATTAATATGGATTCTGAGTTACAAACATATGTTGATGGTATTATGGACGGTGATACATTTAATTGGACTTATGATCATATTCAAGCTGGGGCTGCATTTATAGATGTTGATACAGGGCAAGTTAAAGCAATTGCTGGAGGTCGAGATAGAGCTGCTGGTGATTGGAACTTTGCTACACAAAATAAAAGACAAATAGGTTCAACAGCTAAACCAATTTATGATTATGGACCTGCTATTGAATACTTAAATTATAGCACGGCTTCACCTTTAGCAGATGAAAAACATAGTTATTCATCTGGAATGAATGTTAATAACTTTGATGATAAATATAAAGGTTTAATTACATTTGAATATGCTTTAGAAAATTCAAGAAACACAACAGCTATTAAATTATTCCAAGAAAATGATCCGGCTTTAATTGAAGAATTTGCAAGAAACTTAGGTTTATCACCTGAAGAATATCTACATGAAGCTCACGCTTTAGGAGGATATACTGGCGAATCTCCCCTAACCCTTGCTGCTGCATATGCTGCATTTTCAAACGGCGGGTATTATATTGAACCTACAATGATATCAAAAATAGAATTAGTTGAAACTGGTGAAGTTGTTAATATTATTCCTGAAACAACAAGAGTAATGTCAGAAGCTACTGCTTATATGATAACTAAAATACTAGAAAAAACTGGTCCTTCTATATTAGGATCAATAAATGGCGTTAATTATACCGCTAAAACTGGTACAACTGATTTATCTAGTGATGTCGTAAACGCAAATGATCTAAACGGCGCAGTTGGCGATAAATGGTTATCCGGTTATAACGATGAATATGCAGTTGCGATGTGGATGGGATTTGAAACTAATACATCTGATGTTTATAATATACGTGCTTTCGATATCAGAAATAGTTTATATCGTGCTTTAGTAGATACGGTGTATACAGAAAGGTCTGCTTGGGATCAACCAAGTAGTGTTGTTAAAGCAGAAGTTGAAATAGGACTCCCTACTGTAATGTTAGCTAGCGAAGGAACTCCTGAGGATTTAATTGAAACGCACTACTTTAAAAAAGGTTTTGAACCGACTGAAACTTCAGATAGATTTACTAAGTTACCTACTGTGACTAATGTTAATTATGATTTAAATACAGGTATATTAACATGGGATCCAGTTGCTTATTCTAACTATCATTCAACTGAATATTTAACTCAAATTTATGATCCTTTATTTAATGATGCCGAACACCTAGCGCTTCATGTTGAATCTGTAATTGAATTTAATAACGAAGAATTAGGACAAATAGTTTATGAAATATATACTAAAGATATTGAAGATAATTTAGTTTTAATTGGAACTACAGCAACAACAGAATTTACACATTTTATAAATTCATCGACTGACTTTGTAATAGTTACAAGTTATGAAAAACATAAACTAAGTAATAGTGAATGGAACTTATTATCAGTCCAAAAAACACCTGATATAATAACTTCCAACTTAACAACTGATTCTACAATTACATTAAGTTTAAATGCACCTTATGTTGAGTATCATAAACCAGTTATTGTTTTAGAAAATGGAACCGTTGATGTAACAGCTCAAAGTTCAATAACAACTTCTATTACAAGACAATCAGATAATTTTACATTTACCAATTTTGATTTAATAGACACGTCAAAAGTAGATGTATATACAATAACGTATACAATTCAATATAAATCGTATACAAACGTTATTTCTAAAATAATAGAAATCAAATAACTCAAGAAATTGAGTTTTTTTGTATATTTTTTTTTATTATAAACAATATATATTTGAAAGGAGATTTTATGGCACGTCATAGAGTAGAAATATGTGGCGTGAATACTGCGAATATAATTGTTTTAAAAAATAAAGAAATGATTGAGTTGGTTAAACAATATCAAAATGGTGAATTGAAAGCTAAAGAAAAATTAATAAATGGGAATTTGAAATTAGTTTTATCTATATTAAGAAAATATTCTAATAGAACAGATAATATGGATGATTTATTTCAAGTCGGATGTATAGGACTAATTAAAGCAATCGACAACTTTGATTTAAAACATGAGGTAAGATTTTCTACTTATGCTGTCCCGATGATTTTAGGAGAAGTTAAGAGATACCTAAGAGATAACAGTTCAATAAGAATCGCTAGAAGTGTTAAAGATTTAGCTTATAAAAGTTTAACAGCTAAAGAAGTGCTAACAAATGAACTTAATAAAGAACCTACTACTAAACAAATAGCAGATTATTTAGAAGTAGAAGAATTTGAAGTTTATAACGCTTTAGAAGCAATGAAAGATGTTTATAGTATGTCTGAACCTATTTACAATGATGGTGGGGATACTATTTATTTATCAGAACAAATTAAAGATAATAACGACAAACTAAGTTTAGATACAAAATTAATGATTAAACAAGCCTTTAATAAATTAACTTTAAAAGAACAATTTATAA
>CAYJIO010000092.1:0-4233 GCA_964370255.1 uncultured Azospirillaceae bacterium | reverse complement strand
GAGATTAAAGAAAAATCAATTTTGAAGATTTCTGAAGATTTATCAACTGATGAGCAGATATTAAGCTTGGCAAAAGAGCTTTATGACAACAACAGACTTTCTCCTTCTTTGATTTTAAGAGCTATATGTATGGGGGATATGAGGTTTTTTGAGTATGCAATTATGTTTTTGTCACAAAGTAAAATTACAGAGGTTAGAAAAGTGTTTTCTGGAGAAGGGCAAGATTATATGACAAGAAACCTTTTAAGAAAAGCATCTATCCCAAAAGAAATGTTTGCCCCCATTATTAGTGCAGTAAACATTATAAAAGAAATAAAGATAAGTATGAACAAGCCGCAAAAGAAAGTTTTATCTCACAGAGTGGCTGAAAGATTATTATCTCTATCTATTGCAAATGAAGAGATAAGTGAGAAAGATGTTAAATATTTAATTTCTAGGATAAATTAAGATGAACGGAAAGACCACATATAATATTGAAGATTTAGAGAGTTTAAGCAACTCATTTATACACCAAGAAGAACAAGAGCTGTTGTATAAAAATCTGATTGATCTTTTGATTGATAAATGTGGGTGCGACTGTGGGCTTTTGTTTCTTGTAAACGATGATTATATGACCTTAGGTTATGCAAAAATCAAAAGTCGAAATATTGAGAGAATCGGCGTTGGGGCTGAGGTTTTAATGCCTGCGACATATTTGCCTAAAGCATTGGGCAAAAAACAAAAAACTCCTTCTGAGAGATCTGCTTTATATAATGAAATTGTTAATCTTGAAAGTGCTTATTTATATAATGATGTAAATACAGAAAACTTGGCTGCCTTTGATGCTGCGATGGAATATAACTCTTCTTCTTTATTGTCTGTGCCAATTTGCGGAAGAAACAAAAAAGTTTTGGCGGTTATTGAGCTTATAAATGCTCAGGATAGAAAAGGCAGAAACATAGAGTTTAGCCTTGATGACATAAGTGCAATAAATGCTTTTTCTGCAAGTCTTGGGCTTCTTTTAGAAGGAAATGAAAAGACCAAAAACTTTTCTCAACTATTAGAATCTTTTATTGAAGTTTTGGCAAAAGCAATTGACTATAAATCTCCTTATACAGGCGTGCATTGCCAAAGGGTGCCTATTATTACAAGAATGATAACCACGGCCGTTATTCAAGATGATGGACCTGCTTTTAAGGAGTTTAATTTATCTGAAACCGATTGGTATGCGTTGCACATTGCATCTTGGCTTCATGATTGTGGAAAAATTACAACACCGGAGTATATTCTTGACAAGGCAACAAAACTTGAAACTATTTATAATAGAATCCATGAAGTTAGAAATAGATTTGAAATATTAAGAAGAGACGCACATATTGAGTATTTGAAAAAACGACTAATTGAAGCTGATACAAAAGAAAATCTTGAGAAGTCTTTTGAAAATGAAGTAAAACAGCTTGAAGAAGATTTTGATCATGTTGCAAAGTGTAATATTGGTGATACTCCTTTATTAAAAGAAGATGTAGAAAAATTAAAAGAAATCTCTAAGAAATCTTTTACAAGATATTTTTCAAGAATTAAGGGGTTGTCTTGGGCAGAGCTGAACAATATTGAAAATAAAGATCTTTTTGATAAACCTGCGCAAGAATATTTGATTCAAAACAGAATGGATCAAAGATATTCTCAATTTAATATAGGCGAGTTATATAACCTTAGTGTGGTATCTGGAACTATTAATGCAGAAGAAAGAAAAAAGATTAATGACCACATAATTATGACAATTGAAATGCTAAAATCTATCCCCTTCCCTAAAGAGCTTGATAAAATTATTGAGTATGCAGGGGGGCACCATGAAAGAATTGACGGTAAGGGTTATCCAAATGGTCTGACTGGTGATGAGATGTCTATACCAACAAAAATTATGGCAATTGCAGATATTTTTGAGGCACTCACATCTGTTGACAGGCCTTATAAAGTGCCAAAAAAACTTTCTCAGGTTTTATCTATTATGCAAGATATGAAAAACACGGGGCATATCGACCCTGATATATATGAGGTGTTTATTAAATCTAAAGTTTATAGAGAATATGCAAAACAATATTTGCAAAAAGAACAATTAGACGAGTTTAATGATGAGATATATTTATGAGAATAGAAACTATATGGTGTTCTAAAGGGTTTATGGATAATTTGTCTTATCTTATAATTGATGACAAGACAAACACAGTTGCAGTTGTTGACCCTGCAGATGCAACATTAATCACTAAAAAGTGTGAAGATCTTGGAGTTGTGCCTCAATATATATTAAACACACATCATCACTATGATCATACAGATGGCAACTTGGAGCTTAAGGCGCATTTTGGCGCAAAAGTTGTTGGGTGCAAAAAAGATGCGCACAGAATTCCTGGATTTGACATTGGAGTTGATGATGGAGATGTTTTTGAAATTGGCTCTTTAAGGGCAAACATTATAGACGTTTCTGCTCATACGCAAGGGCATATTTTGTGGTATTTTGATAAAGAAAAAGCACTTTTTACTGGTGATACGCTATTTAATCTTTGCATCGGCGGATTGTTTGAAGGAACGCCAAAACAAATGAGAGTTGCATTAGAAAAAATTAAGACTTTAAGTGATGATGTTTTATTTTATCCTGGGCATGAATATACAATGCACGGGGCAGAAGAAGCAATTAGAATTAACAATGGCTCAGCTGAAATTCAGAAATATTTGAAAAATGCAAAAGAAAAGCTTGATAAAGGAATGCCCGCTGCCCCTACTCTTTTGGGTGATGAAAAAAAAGTTAATCCATATTTGAGATGAAGATTCTAAAATTAATATTAGTCAAGGCGGGATATAACACCGCCTTTATTTAAGCAAATTTTATAAATGTAAAGATTTTTGTTTATAAAAGAAATAAACTTTGAAAACTTTAAAACTCTTCTCTTTGAGTTCTTTCAAACAAAGTTTGTAAAGCTTGTTTGATTGGTGCTTTTTGATATATTATCTGATATAAAACTTGCGAGATTGGCATATCAATATTGTTTGTGTCGGCATATTCTTTTACGGCTTTTAAGGTTGCAACACCTTCTGCAACTTTGCCAAAAACTTCTCCTTTGGCAAACATCTCACCATATGTGCGATTGTGTGAATGGGGAGAGAACAAAGTAGCCTCATAGTCGCCTAAATGCGCAAGACCATAAACACTCATTTTATCACCACCTTTTGCCTCAATCAAGCGCCCAACCTCTATTGGGGCTCTTGCCATTAAAGCACCTTTTAGGCCGTGCCACTCAAGGCCGTCTAAGATACCAGCTGCCAAGCCTATAACATTTTTTAAGGCAGCACCTACTTGGTTTCCGATAAAATCTGTGCCATAATAAAATCTGATTAAGTCTGAGCTTAAGGTTGTTATCCACTTTTCTTGCGCTTGTTTATTTAATGAGTCTATAACCGCACAAGACGGAACGCCTTTTAGATAATCTTGAACGTGCCCTGGGCCTGATAATACACTAAAGTCTATATCTTGATTGATTTCTTCTGAAAAAATTTGGCTTAATGTTTTGCCACTTGGAGCTTCTAGCCCTTTGATTGCAAGTAAGAAAGATTTGCCTTTTATGTCATAAGAATTAAGCTCTTTGGCAAGACCACGAAGATTTTGACAGCCAATTGAAATGATTATCATATCATTATTTGATAAAAAATCTTTTAAGTTGTCTACCATGTGCATATTGTCTAATAGCTCAAGGTATGAGTTTTTTCTGGTTTTGTTAAGCTCTATAAATGCAGGAGATGTTGGAATGTCATACATATCAACACTTTCAACACAATAGTTTGCAGAATACCAAGCCAAAAAGCCGCCCCAGCGACCGCAGCCTATTACGCCAATTTTTTTAGTCATAAATTAAATGCCTTTCTTGTTTTTTTGACGCCCTACTATTGCATTTATATGGTCAAAATTTTCAAATGAATTATATGCCATATTATAAGCTTGATTTTGATTGTCATAAAACACTTTATTTGCCAAAAGCTCTATTGCATTGTCTATTTTTTTGAATGCCGTATTATAGTCTTTGCCAAAATTATTTTTTGATTTTTTTTGAACAATTAAGTGATATGCGTTAATGACTTTTGCAGTTTCATCCGCAGAGTTTTCATAGCCTTTTGTCTCAAAGTCTTTCATTATATCTGCTGTAATTTGATAAAAGCACTTGTTTGTTAAAATGCTTTTTTGCTGCTTGTTTTTGCTATCAA
>CAYJIO010000091.1:0-4316 GCA_964370255.1 uncultured Azospirillaceae bacterium | reverse complement strand
AAAACACCACCCATTGCTGGGTGATGTTCTATAAGAGTTTAGTGGCTACTTTTTTTAGATTGGATTGCTTCATTTCATTCGCAATGACAGGTATGTGTGTTGAAAAAGGTGTTTTTTGGGTGAGTTACGAAAAACAAGGGTTTAGAGGATTTTTGCTCATAAGTGCTTAAAATTTGAAGTTTTTGAAATATTGGTTACACGAACTGGCGAAAGCCTTGGTTTAGACCACCCCGTCATTGTTTGCAAGCCAAGTAACACTTGGCTTTTGCAATGCCACCCCTCCGTAGAGGGGAATAAAAAAACCGCTTTTCAGCGGTTTTGTATCAAATGGTGGTGCTAGGCTTACAATATACGAGTGTAGATTTTTATTTTTCTTCATCATTTCTATCAACCATAAAGCCGATTTTTCTTTTTGGTTTAGGATGCTCAATCATATTGTTTAATGTTCTTACAATTTGATTAATTTTATCATTGTGTTGATTAAAGTTGTTTTCTGTATTCTCAATATGCAATAAAAGCATTTGCTTAACATCTTCAATACTTAAATTGTTATTAGCTTGTGATAACATATATTGACGAATTTCAACAAAAGTTCTCATAATCGTAATATTAACCTCTATTGCTTTTTTATTATTCAAAACAGATGATAGCATTAAAACTCCGTGTTCTGTAAAAGCATAAGGCAAAGTTCTTCTACCACCACGAGCATTCGTGTTTGTGGTCACAATTTGTGACTTCAAACTTGCGGTCACAATTTGCGACTTCAAGTTGGTGGAGGTAAGGGGAATCGAACCCCTGACCTTTTGACTGCCAGTCAAACGCGCTACCAACTGCGCTATACCCCCGTTATTCGTGATTTGTTATTTGTTACTCGTGACTTGTGATTAGTATAATTGTTATTTTTTTATTGGCAATAAATTAATAACAGTTATCTCCGCTGGGGCTAGAAACCTTAGTTGTGGACCCCATTGACCAGATCCTCTTGAGACATATATTTTTGCGCCATTATCCATATCATAAAAACCTGCCAGATATTTGTGCTGGTTTTTTGCTAAAATATGAAACGGAAAAATTTGTCCGCCGTGTGTGTGCCCTGAGAGCATTAAGTCAAAATTATTATCAGCGCCAAAATTAAACGGTGTGTGAGATATTAAAATTTTATAAGAATCTTTTGGTGATTGTTTAAGAGATTGCTCTAAAAACACTTGTTTTGATTGGGTTCTAACATCTGGTATTGCTGCCAAATATATACCGCCACCAAGGTTTATGCCGCTATTAAACAAATACTGAAAGCCTTGTTGATATAACTGCCCAATGCTTGATATTGTGCCTCTATATACCTCATGATTGCCTGTTGCAAAATAAATGCCATTTTTGGCTTTTAGGTTTTTTAAGACTTCTAGATATGGTTTATTGTTTTGTGGGGTATCATCAATAACATCACCGCCCAAAACAATTGCATCTGGGTTTTGTTTGTTTACGTCATCAACAAGCCCCGCTATTTTTTTTAGGTTCAAGTTTTTTGAGATGTGAATGTCTGATAAAAACACAATCTTTTTTGGTTGCGTAATGTTTTTATCATATATGTTTATCTCTTTTATGGCGGGAACTTTTAATCCCTCATATAAAGAAAACAATGCTAATGCCGTTGATATTGCAATTAAAATTATTGAAAACTTTTTATTTGATTTATAAACCCTTATTATTTTTGTTATTACAACTAAGCAAAACAAAATTATAATGCCAATAAATATTGTGTTTATTGTGTTGGAGTAGTAGCTGTAATAATCACCTAAAAATGCACTAACTTTCTTTGATAATATAAACGGAAACAAGCTCATATAAAAAGCACCAATTAACAAAATTATTTTTTGCGATATATGCACTTTTTTTGAGAATATAAAATAAAAGTATGTGCATAAAAATGCTATTAAAAATGCTGCGTTAAAATATACGTCCATATTCTCCTCCTTATTGTATTGACTTTATATATATTATATATATCTTATATGTAAAGGAGAAAAACGATGAAAATTAATTATCAAATATTATCAATAATATTAATGCTTGCTTTGGGTTATGTATTAATAAATAAAAACTCTGCAATGAACAAAGAAGAGGCTGTTCTGGCAACAATTTTTGAGAGAAAATCTGTGCGCACATTTACAGAAGAACCTGTATCTGACGAAGCCTTAGAAACCTTGGTTAAAGCCGGTATGGCAGCACCAACGGCTGGCAATATGCAACCTTGGGAGTTTATTGTTCTTAATGATAAAGAGTTGATAAAAAAATATGCAAGCGTAAACCAATATGCAAAAATGGCTTTAGAGGCGCCTGCTGCAATCGTTGTTTTGGCAAACTTAGATACATATAAGTCTAGACCAGATATGATGGGATATTGGCCACAAGATACCTCTGCAGCAACACAAAACATTTTGCTTGCAGTAGAGGCAATGGGGCTTGGTGCTGTTTGGACTGGGGTTTATAATGGTGGATACTCAAACACAAGGCTTGATGGAGTTAGAGATATGTTAAACATTCCTGAAAACTTGGTGCCATTAAACATTATAATGATTGGACACCCAAAAGGTGAGCAAATGCCAAAAGACAAATGGAAGCCTGAGAAAGTGTATTGGAATAAAATTTAGTGAAAAAGCTTTTAGATGTTATAATCTTTGTATTATTAATAACGCTTGTTGCAATTGCAAACAAAAGCTTTTGGGGCCTGTCTTTTGACGCTGACAACAAAGAAACTACAAAGTTTGAGCCCTCTTTTAATATAACAGAGATTTTATACACAAAAGACTTTGCGCCAAAAATTTATGGCTTTGGCGGACATGTCCCAATTGCCATTGGGCTTGATGCAAGCGGGGTCATAAAAGACATTAAGGTATTAAAAAATTCTGAAACGCAAGAGTATATAAGCCAAGCACTAGGCTCTGGCATATTAAACAAATGGATTGGCAAAAATATTAAAAACGCTAATACAAAAGTCGATGCAGTTAGTGGGGCGACAATGTCTTCAACTGCAATTATAGAATCTATAAACCAAACGATAGACATAAAAAATGGCAAAGCTGTTGTAGCAAAAAGTGGAATAAACAAAAACCAACTTATAAATGCTCTTGCCGTTTTGTTTGCTGGGTTGCTTGGTTTGTTTATGTTTTTTGCACCAAAAAAAGCCAACAAGTATAGGCTTGTTATTCAAACCTCGTTAGTTTTTGTATTGGGGATTTGGCAAGGGTCAATGCTCTCTGTTGCAAAAATATCTGCTTGGGTTTTAAATGGTATTCCAGATTATTATCAATATAGCTTGCTTGCAATTTTGGCAATGTCTATAATAATCCCCTTAATTACTGGCAAAAACTTTTATTGCTATAATGTTTGCCCATTTGGTGCAGCTCAAGATTTGGTTAAGCAAAGCATTAAAGTCAACCTAAAAATAAAAGTGTTTAAGTGGCTTTCTCATGCAAGAATTGTCATTTTGTTATTTTGTTTTTTGTTACTCGTCTTTGGCTATGCATCTTATGTGTCTTTGTTAGAGCCTTTTTCTGCATTTAAGCCAGAGCATGCAAACAAAATATGTGTTGCGATATTTGTTGTTTCTTTGATAATGTCTGCGTTTATATCTAGACCTTGGTGCAAATATTTTTGCCCATGCGGAGCTTTTTTGGACTTGTTTAAGAAAAATTAATAATAAGTGTGTAGCATTATGTTTTTAAGGGAGGATTTTTTATGAAGAATTATGTATTGAACGGAACTGGAAACGGCAAAAAAGCTTTGTTTTATTTTTCACTTGGACTGTATGCAATTGCTTTATTTATATTTTTGCCAATAATCTATTTTATGGGCAGTGAAATACCTACTGGGATTGATTTTTCTCAAGGTGGAGATATTTTTGGAGTTGTTGTTGGATATAGCCTTATTGCGTTGCCAATGCTTTGGATTGGGGCTTGCATTAATGCGTGGTTTACGTCTTTGTTTGTAACAAAAAGACTTGATGTTGCACAAAGAAAAAGATTTGCTGCAATGTATTATATTATATATTCTATTGTTGCTATGTTTGTTATTGGGGCTTTGTCTTTTTTGATTGACCCAAATGTTTCTAATATATTAGCATTTGTATTATATTTTGTGTTCTTAAAAGTTTATGATAAAAAAATGATATAATAGAGTGTTTAACAATTGTGCGGGACGGTAGACCCGTCCCCTACGCGGGCGATTAATAATCGCCCCTACAATGTGTGGTGCTGATGAAACAGCGGGACGGTAGACCCGTCCCCTACGCGGGCGATTAATAATCGCCCATACATTTA
>CAYJIO010000090.1:0-4324 GCA_964370255.1 uncultured Azospirillaceae bacterium | reverse complement strand
AAAGCAAAAATTGGTGATTTTTTAAGAAGCTATAATCTTAATCCTGCACTTGAAGTCGGTGTGTTGAAATTGTTTGCAAACAAAGATTTAGAGGCTTTGTTTGCTGAAGGTTCAAGGGCAGAAGTTAATGTGTGTGGCAAGGTTGGTGACAAGATTATAAACGGCGTGATTGACCGCTTGGTGGTTAAGGATAATGAGGTTTTGGTTGTTGATTATAAGACAGATAAAAATGTAGGTGAGGTGCCTCAGAAATATAAAAATCAATTAAATGCGTATAGAAGTTTGTTGCAAGAAATTTATCCTGAAAAAGAGATCAGGTGTTTTGTGTTGTGGACACAGAATTGCCAGTTGGCAGAAATTTAATCATTATGTCATTTTAAACACGGAAGATGCCAAATCTGCAGGAACAAAAGTCCTGCGGAGGGATGACATTTATTTATGGTAGAATTGTAAAATGAAAAAATTGACAAAAAAGGCTTGCAAAATGTTTGATTTGTGATATATATGTGAGTGATAGATATAAATTAACTTAATTATTATAAATTATGAAAAAAAGTAGAGAACAAAAAGAAGCTGAAGTTGCAATTGCAACAGCAGTAATTCATGAAAAAGTTAGAGCATATACAAATTGTTATAGTGCTCAAGGCATAATTTTGCCAGCTAAGTATGTTGTCTTTATTGATGATGATGCGACGTCGGTTTTGGAAGGGGTTTGTTTGTATTATCAAATTCGTAAAACACACGGTTATTGTCCATATGTTTTATGCGTTGGCGGTAATGGACCTTTAAGCAAATTTATGCTCAAAGGAACAGAAGGGCAAATGCTTAAAGAAGTTGCTATGCAACTTGGCATTCCTGAAGAGAACATTATCGTTCTTGACAAAGGCATGAATACGGGTATGAACATTCAAGCTGTGGCAGAAATTGTTGGTGATAATTTAGTAATTTGGTCTTTAACACAAAGATTGTCTGCTCGTATGGAAGGAAGTATTAAAGCGCAAGTTCCAAGCACGAATGCTGCAATTTATGTAATTGAGCAGTCGGTTAAAGAGGTTATGGATTGTGGCTTTAATGGCAAAGGTCTTTGCAATGGTCTTGCTATGTATTCTGAAGTTGCTGCAATTGCACAACGCATTGAAGAGTATGAGAAGCAAGGTCTTATGTATGTTCGAGGCAAATTGGCGCAAGTTATGCGTGGTGATGATGTTATCAAAGCAAGGCAAATTCTTGAGCCCGCTTTTGGCCTAAAGCTTAAGGCTAATGGCACTAAGACAGCAAGCTTATTTACTGAGCTTAAGCAATTTGTGAAACTTTGGTTTGCATTGAAATTTAGTAAAAAACAAAGGACTAGAGCGCTTGAAAAAGCGATTAGAAAAATGCGTGTTAAGCTACAAAAATTTCAATTGGCAAAATTTACTTGCAAGATTGAGAAGGTTAGACTATCATTTTCAAAGTTTTACGGAATGATTGCGTTTTATAAAGAAAGTTTGTCTCATCGTCGATGGGATAATTAGTCTGTTGTTATTGTATAATTAAGAGAGTGTCAGATTTAATTCTGATGCTCTTTTTTGTGGTGTGTTGTTGTAAGTGGCGTGCTTGGGGGGATTTGAACCCCCAACCGCTGGCATCGGAAGCCAGTACTCTATCCAATTGAGCTACAAGCACATTAATAGAATCTTTACAATATTTATATATTATATTCAATACATAATTTTTTATGGAGGAAAATATGAAGAAAATCTTATTAACCCTCATGGGTGTTATGCTTGCAACGCAGGCAAAAGCCTCTGAGATTGATCTTAAAATCCCTAGTCTTGACGTGGATTATAATTTGTTTGGCATAACTATTAGTGGTTATGACATTTTATTATATGGAATCGGGGTTTGTTTGTTTGGTATGTTTTTTGGCCTTTATGAATATATAAAGGTTAAAAGTGATAAGTCTTATAAATCTTTGGATGCAGTTTCTCAAACGATTTATGCTACTTGCAAAACTTATTTGCGCCAGCAAGCAAGGCTCTTGGTTGTATTAGAGCTTTTTGTTGCGGCTTGTATATTTTATTATTTTTATATATTACAAAATACTCCAATGGCAAAAGTGTTAACAATTTTACTTTGGTCTGTTTTGGGTATTTTGGGCTCTTTCTTTGTTGCTTGGTTTGGCATGAAGATAAACAATTTTGCAAATGCAAGAACCGCGTTTGCAGCCCTTAGAGGGCGCTCATACAGAGTGATGAGTATTCCGCTTAGAACTGGTATGTCTGTTGGTGTGTTGTTAATATCTGTTGAGCTTATTATGATGCTTGCGATATTATTGTTTGTTGACAAAGAAAACGCAGGTGCTTGTTTTATTGGGTTTGCAATCGGTGAGTCACTTGGTGCTTCTGCATTGCGTATTTGTGGCGGCATATTTACAAAGATTGCTGATATTGGCGCAGATCTTATGAAAATTATTTTCAAAATTGGTGAAGATGATGCCAGAAACCCTGGGGTTATTGCTGACTGTGTTGGTGACAATGCCGGAGATAGCGTTGGGCCAACAGCTGATGGTTTTGAGACATATGGCGTAACTGGTGTTGCATTAATATCTTTTATTGTGCTTGCTTGCGGAATGCAATATGTGGGCAATGATTTATTGCTTATGCAAAATGGTGTTGATATTCAGGCTCGTTTGATTGTTTGGATTTTTGTTATGCGTTTGTTGATGATTTTAACATCAATATTCTCTTATTGGTTAAATGGCCGAATTTGCAGAGAAGTTTTTTGGAACAAAGATAGATTTAATTTTGAAATTCCTTTAACATCTTTGGTGTGGCTAACATCTGTTTTATCAATTGTTGTTACCTTTGTTGTCTCATATTTAATGATTGGCAATATGGGCGCTGATTTGTGGTGGAAGCTTTCTGTTATTATATCTTGCGGAACATTTGCTGCTGCAATTATTCCTGAGTTTACAAGAATATTTACGTCTTCTAACTCAAAGCATGTAAAAGAAATTGTGACATCTTCACGCGAGGCTGGCGCGTCATTAAACATTATATCTGGTCTTGTGGCCGGAAACTTTTCTGCTTTTTGGAAAGGTCTTGTAATGCTTGCTCTTATGGTTGTTGCTTATATGGCTGCAAAAACAGGGCTTGATTCTTATATGGTTTATCCATCTATCTTTGCTTTTGGTTTAGTTGCCTTTGGTATGCTTGGCATGGGGCCAATTACAATTGCTGTTGATAGTTATGGGCCAGTTACTGACAATGCACAGTCTGTTTTTGAGCTTTCTCAGATTGAGACGAGTAAAACGGCTGCCAAAGAGATTGAAAAGAAACATGGTTTTAAGCCAGATTTTGAGAAAGGCAAAGAGTTGTTAGAAGAAAATGATAGTGCCGGGAACACATTTAAAGCAACAGCAAAACCAGTGTTGATTGGGACTGCTGTTATTGGTGCTACGACTATGATTTTTTCTATAATCTTGTTGTTAAACCTTCAATTGACGTTGCTTGACCCAATGGTGTTGTTTGGACTCATTTTGGGTGGTGCGGTCATTTATTGGTTTTCTGGTGCTTCTATGCAAGCGGTTTCAACCGGTGCATATAGAGCAGTTGAATTTATAAAAGAGCACATTAAATTAGATAGCAAAAAAGCAGCATCTATTTCAGATGCAAAAAAAGTTGTGAAAATTTGCACGATATATGCACAAAAGGGTATGTTTAATATCTTTGTTGTTATATTTTCATTTACGATTGCTTTTGCTTGTTTTGACGCAAGTTTATTTGCAAGTTATTTGATATCTATTGCAATTTTTGGGCTTTATCAAGCATTGTTTATGGCAAACGCCGGCGGTGCTTGGGATAATGCAAAAAAAGTTGTAGAAGTAGAGCTTAAGGAGAAAGGGACACCTTTGCATGATGCAACTGTTGTTGGTGACACAGTTGGAGACCCGTTTAAGGATACATCTTCAGTTGCTCTAAACCCAATTATCAAATTTACAACCTTGTTTGGGTTGCTTGCAGTTGAAATGGCAGTTTCAATGGAAAAATGCACCGCACAGATTGTTGGTTGTGTGTTTTTGGTGATTGGTTTGATATTTGTATGGCGTTCATTCTACGCAATGCGCATAGAGAAATAAAGTTCGGATAATACATCATCTAGAGCGATTTGTGCAAGGCTCGAAAAATTCATGTAGGTCTGTCTACACTAAAATTTTTCTCACTTTTCAAATCGCTCTATTCAATGCATTCTGCAAACTTTATAAATCCAAATAATGGGCGACTAATATAAAAGAGTAGGGAGGTAATCTTTACTCTTTTTTGCTTATGGTTTTGTGATATTG
>CAYJIO010000089.1:0-4358 GCA_964370255.1 uncultured Azospirillaceae bacterium | reverse complement strand
CTTTGTCTCAAACTAAAAAATCAAGATCTTTGTGGGGAACTACAAGAGCTAGAATCAACGTTTTATTTGAAGGTGTTGATAAAGGTTTTTCAAAAAGTTTAGAGCTTACAGGTGTTGGTTATAAAGCTAGAGTTGAAGGCAAAAAATTGGTTATGTCTTTGGGATTTTCTCATGACGTGATTTTTAATGCTCCTGAAGGGATTACAATTGCATGCCAATCACCTACTCAATTAACAGTTAGTGGTGCAGATAAACAATTAGTTGGCCAAGTTGCTGCGGAAATCAGAAAATATAGAAAACCAGAGCCTTATAAAGGCAAAGGTATTCGTGTTGATGGTGAATATGTACGTCGCAAAGAAGGCAAGAAAAAATAAGGAAAAATAAAATGAATACACCAAGAAAATTGTATGAAAAAAGAAAGGCTCGTGTTCGTTCAGCTTTGAAAAAAACAGCAAATGGCAAAATGCGTTTGTCTGTTTTTAGAAGTGGAAAACATATTTATGCACAAGTGATTGATGATGTTAATGGAGTTAGCGTTGCTGCTGCATCTACTTTGGAAGCAAAAATGCGTGAAGCTATTAAAAAATCATCTAACGTTGAAGCAGCTAGTGCTGTTGGAAAACTAATTGCTGAGAAGGCTGTAAAAGCTGGTGTTAAAGAAGTTATCTTTGACAGGGGCGGTTATGTGTATCATGGTAGAGTTAAAGCCCTAGCAGACGCTGCTAGAGAAGCTGGTCTACAGTTTTAAGGAGCAATAAGTTATGAATAAAATGACAGATCGTAAGATTGAAAAGAAAGATGATTTGGTTGAAAAACTAGTTCATGTTAACCGTGTTGCTAAAACTGTTAAAGGTGGTAGAACTATGAGCTTTGCAGCTGTTGTGGTTGTTGGTGATAAAAAAGGCCGTGTTGGTTATGGACATGGTAAAGCTTCTGAAGTGCCAGAGGCTATCACAAAAGCAACTAATGAAGCTAAAAGAAACATGGTTAGAGTTCCACTTCGTGAAGGCAGAACATTACACCACGATATTTCTGGCAGATTTGGTGCTGGTAAAGTAGTTTTAAGAACTGCTCCATCTGGTACTGGTATCATTGCTGGTGGTGCGATGCGTGCTATATTTGAAGTTTTAGGCGTGCAAGACGTTGTGGCAAAATCTTTGGGTTCTAACAACCCATATAACATGATTAAAGCTACTTTTGATGCTCTTGTTAACTCTGCGTCTCCTAGAGCTATTGCTCAAAAAAGAGGCAAAAAAGTTGGCGACATCGTTGCAAGACGTGAAAACACATCTAATGCAAAACTTAATGTTGAGGAGGCTTAATCAATGGCTAAAAAAACAATTAAAGTAAAACAAATCAAAAGTGCTATTGGCCGTCCTGACACACAGGAAAAAACATTAATCGGCTTAGGCTTAAACAAATTAAACAAAGTGCGTGAACTTGAAGACACTCCATCAATTCGTGGTATGATTCGCAAGGTTCAGCATTTAGTTCAAGTGATTGAGGAGTAATTAAATGAAACTTAATGAATTACAAGATAACAACGGTGCAAGAAAAGGTCGTATGAGAGTTGGTCGTGGTATCGGCTCTGGTAAAGGCAAAACTTGTGGTCGTGGTGTTAAAGGTCAAACATCTCGTAGTGGTGTTGCGATTAACGGTTTTGAAGGTGGTCAAATGCCTATTTACCGTCGTGTTCCAAAACGTGGCTTTAACAATCCGTTTGCAAAAACTTTTGCTGTTGTTAATTTAGATAACTTGCAAAAAGCAATTGATGCAGGCAAATTGTCTGATAAAGTTGATATTGCAGCTCTAAAAGCAGCTGGTTTAGTTAACAAAGAGTTAGACGGTGTAAGATTGCTTGCTCGTGGCGCAATTTCAGCAAAAGTTGAAATTTCTGTTAACTCAGCGTCGGCAAAAGCAGTTGAGGCAATCTCAAAAGCAGGCGGCTCTGTTAAGATTATCTAATAGGTAATTGCTAGGATGTTTTCTCCCTCGTGTACGCTTTTTTTGTACACGTCAGGAGAAAACATCCGTCGCACTTCCTCTATTATCTAGCTTAACAGTATAGAGACTAACTACTAGAAACTCCAACCCCTTATGTACGCTTAGTTGTACACAGCGGGTTTGGGGTTTCGTCGTATTTATCTCATTATCTAAGATTTATGAGTAAAGAATAAACGTGGTGGTTTTCACTGCGTTTTTTTGATGTATAAACATTGATTTTTAAATATTGCGAAAAAAAAATGGCAGAAAACTATTGACGAGGTCTGAAAAATTTGATACTATATTTTATAAAATAATTATAACAAACAAAATGGATGGGCAAATCATGGAAAAAGTAAAAAATGGCGTTGTAGAAGAAAAAAAAATTCAATACACAGATTCACACTTGATGTATGGACAAGATTATATAGAAGAATCTACTTATGAGCAAGGCAAATTAATTAAACAAGTAAATAGAGATGGTTGGAGACATAACGCTCTTGGAGAAGAAGTTACAGAAACTACTTTGTTTGATGAAAATGAAAAACCATTAGAAGTCAGGGCTGAGGACACAAACGGCACTCTAAGATATGTAAAACGTTATAAAGATGGCAAGCTTGATGGTTTGAGTGAGTTTTATAATGAAGAAGGAGGCTTAAAAATGCAGGCTCCATATAAACAAGGATCTTTAGATGGTGCTGTTAAAAAAATTGGCAAAGATGGCAAAGAAAGCGTAACAACTTATAGAAAAGGAATGCCTTTGGGGGCAAATCTTTCAGTTGTTTATGATAAAGTATTTAGAGAAAGATAATTTTTTAGTAAAAACTTAAAGTTGTATTTGATGATTAAACAAAAAAACGTGGTGGTTTTCACTGCGTTTTTTTGTTTTTGAGGTTTGTAAAAAAATCCTTAAAAAAGAGTCACTTGAATCGCTTTTTATGCAAAATATGTGTTGACAATAGGTATTTTGTCTGTATTATCCGCAATGACTGCAAATATTGCGGTCATTAGTTTAATTTTAAATATAGCAAAATGCTATATCACATTTATAAGGAAATAGTGATGCCTACAATTAATCAGTTAATTCGTAAATCACGAACACCAAAAGTGAAAAGAAACAAAGTTCCCGCTTTGAAAGCTTGTCCACAAAAAAGAGGTGTTTGCACAAGGGTTTATACTACAACCCCTAAAAAACCAAACTCAGCTCTTAGAAAAGTGGCTCGTATTCGTTTAACAAACGGCTTTGAAGTAATCAGCTACATCCCTGGTGAAGGTCATAACCTACAAGAACACTCAGTGGTGCTGATTAGAGGGGGCCGTGTAAAAGACTTACCCGGTGTTCGTTATCATATTATTCGCGGTACCTTGGATACTCAAGGTGTTGCCAAACGTCGCAAACGTCGTTCTCTATACGGCGCGAAAAGACCTAAATAGGAGAATGAAATATGTCACGTCGTCATGCTGCCGTTAAAAGGCAAGTACTACCTGATGCAAAATATCATGACAAGGTAGTAGCAAAATTTATTAATAATGTTATGGAACACGGCAAAAAAGCCGTTGCAGAAAAAATTGTTTACTGCGCGTTCGACATTATTGCAGAAAAAACAAAACAAGACGCTTTAAAAGTGTTTTCTGAAGCTTTAGACAATGTTAAGCCATTGGTTGAAGTACGTTCTCGCCGTGTGGGTGGTGCAACTTATCAAGTGCCATCTGAAGTGCGCTCAGAACGTCGTCAAGCTCTTGCTATTCGTTGGATTATTGGCGCTGCTCAAAAACGCTCAGAAACAACAATGACAGACCGTCTTGCTAATGAACTATTAGATGCTTTTGCAAATAAAGGTTCTGCCGTTAAAAAACGTGAAGATACTCACAAAATGGCCGAAGCTAATAAAGCATTTTCTCACTTTAAGTTTTAGAGGAAAAAATAAAAATGGCTAGAACACATGATTTGAAAATGTATAGAAATATCGGTATCATGGCTCACATCGATGCTGGTAAAACAACAACAACTGAACGTATCTTGTATTATACAGGAAAATCTCATAAAGTAGGTGAAGTGCATGATGGTGCTGCAACTATGGACTGGATGGAACAAGAACAAGAACGTGGTATTACAATTACATCTGCTGCAACAACAGCATACTGGAAAGATTATAGAGTAAACATTATCGACACTCCTGGGCACGTGGACTTCACAATTGAAGTTGAACGTTCTTTGCGTGTATTAGACGGTTCTGTTACTGTGTTTGACGGTGTGGCTGGGGTTGAACCTCAGTCTGAAACTGTTTGGAGACAAGCAGATAAATATGGTGTGCCTCGTATTTGTTTTTGTAACAAAATGGATAGAATCGGTGCTAACTACTACCGTTGTGTAG
>CAYJIO010000088.1:0-4413 GCA_964370255.1 uncultured Azospirillaceae bacterium | reverse complement strand
CTTTCATATAACAAAGCGCCTATTGCATATCCAAAAAAGCCTCCTAAGACGCTTGCTATGGTTGCAACAAGGGCAATGCGATATGCTTTGTTGGGCGTTGCTAAAACCATTGGGATAATCATAATATCTGGCGGAATCGGAAAAAAAGAGCTTTCTATAAAAGAAATTGCAAATAAAAACCACAATGCGTGCTCTTTTGCTGACAAGTCAAGTGTATAGTTATATATTTTTTTTATCATTATTACCCGCCGTTTAAGACGTTGTCCATTAACATGGCAACAGTCATTGGGCCAACACCTCCGGGGACTGGAGTTATGGCTTTGACGTAATCTTTAAGGTTTTTGTAATCTGTGTCTCCGCAGAGTTTCCCTTCTGCGTTTTTATTTATGCCAACATCAATTATGATACAATCTTTTTTGACCATATCTTTGGTTACAAGGTTTTCAACACCCGCTGCAACAACTAATATGTCTGCATATTTTGTGTGCAAGGACAAGTCTTTTGTGTGCTTATGGCATAAAGTTACGGTGCAATTTTTTTCTAATAGCATTTTTGCAACAGGGCTGCCAACGACCTTTGAGCGCCCAACAACAACAGCGTTCAGTCCGTTATAATCATTTATTAGCGTGTCTAATAATCTGATAACACCGACAGCTGTTGCTGGCATGTAGCTTGACATCGGGTTGAAGCCGTCTACATCTTTAAGCGGAGAGACTAAAGAAAGCAGTTTTTTTTCGTTTAAGTGCTTGGGTATTGGCAGTTGAATTATTATGCCATTGATATTCTTATCTTCATTTAATGCCTCTATTTGAGATATTACCTCAAAGTCTGAAACGTCTTCTTCAAATTTTATGACGTTTGCTTTAATGTCAATTTTGTTTGCTGCTTTTATTTTGTTGTTTACATAAATTTGACTTGCAGGGTCATCTCCTATAAGGATGATTGCTAGTCCTAACTTTAATTCACATTCATTAATGGTTAGTCGAATGTTTTCTAATGCTTCTTGAGCAATTTTTTTGCCGTCAATTATCATAAAACACCTCCACACTGTGTAAGCCAATTATCTCTATTTCTTTATTTTTTGCCGTATCACCTTTTATAATTGAAAAATTCTTTTTTGGCAAGTTTAATTTTTTTGATAAAAATTTTATGAGTTCAGCATTGGCTTTGCCTTTTTCTGGAATGCTAACGACTCCTATTTTTATGAAACCTTCATTTATTTGTATTATGCGCAAATAAGAGTTAGGGACAACCCTAACTCTTATAACAATATTTTGGTCTTTATTTTTATACCAAAAGGCCACTTATTCTCATTAACAATCTTGAGATGAAGATTAAGCTTAATAAGACAATGAAAGGAGAGAAGTCAAACCCTGCATAGCTAGGAACTTTTGCTCTTACTTTGTCATATACTGGTTTTGTAAGGTTTGCTAATACTTCCATTACTTTTTTTGAATATTTGTTGTTTGCTTGCAAGATGTTGAAATGTGTTAACCAATATAACACAATCTCTACAGCAACTATAGTGTATCCAAGATTTATAATTAATCTGATTATATAGATAAATGGTTCAATAAGTGCTCCCATTTTTATTCTCCTTATGCTCTTTGTTTTTGTTGTTCTAAGATTTGTTTGTATTTATTTATGTCAAACCTTTGTTCATTCTTTCCTTCTTTTATTTCATTATTTGTTTGTTGTCTACCTCTAAGTTGATTTATCCTATTAATAATTTGTTGTTTGCTTGCATTTGGTTGTTTTTTATACATTTGTTCTGAGATGCTATATGAAAAGTCTATGCCTTCATTTAGCTCTAATTTTATTTTCATATTATCAGGGATTTTTTTGTCTTCTTTTAAGTGGTCTAAAACGCCTATATATATTTTTGCTCTTGCTTTGTCAGCCTCGGTTATTTGTATATTTTTGAGTGCTTGCTCAGGCTCTTTGGTTGCTTTTTGGACAGTTGTTTTTATTTTTTGGAGTTTTTGTAGTCTTTCTTCAATTCTTGAGATAACTTCTTTTGAGTTGGGCAAGGCATTTGTTTGATATAAGAACAACAGTGTTTCAAGTTCTGTTATGCGGTTTTGTATGTCGTGAAAAAAGTCTTGTCTTTGCGTTATGTCTTGTGGAGAGATGTTGCCGTCATTCATATTTTCTATAACGTCTTTGCCTTCGTCAAACCATTTTTGGTTGGTTGTTTGATTGATTGGGTTTTTGATTGTTTCTATTATATCATCTCTTAGTTCTTGGGCAGTAAGTTTTTTATCACCAATTTGGATGAAAAAGTCATTTCTGAAAACAAGCTCTTTTGCTATGGCGTCTATGTCTTGTCCGCTTAGGTTTTCATTTTGCATTAAGGCGTATCTGATTAAGCCCTCTTTGCTTTCTCTTTGTCTTGGTGTGCTTTGGCTTAAGTCTTTTATTTTTAAGGCCATGCCCCTTATTTCTTGAACTTTTTGGTTAAGTTTTTCTTTGTCCATAGGCTTATACCTCTTCAAAAATAAGTTTGCCTTCTTCTAGCCAAATAATTCTATCTAATACCCAGTTTGATATTTCCTCAACTTTTGAAAGCTCAATGTTCATGGCTTGTGCAACCTCTGCTAAAAGTATTGTTTCTTGTTCTTCTAGCGCTTTATTTACATGGGCAACCATACACATTTCTTTAATTAATTCTAACTTGGTTTTTCTTTGCGAGATTTTTTTTGCTGAGTTTATAATGTCTTCTTTTGAAAGATTAAACAATCCGTCTAAGATGTTTTGCTCAGATATGCCATAGACAATGGCAATGTTTTTTATAAATTCTTTTTCTTCCTCGTCTAAATGATTATCTGCGTTTGCTATGCCTGCTAGAACTTTTAAGAAAGCTATGCGTTCTTCTTTATCTAAGTTTGAAAGGTTTGTCATATTATTCTCCAAAGTTTTTCTCCTTATATAAAACGATTATAAATGTTAAGGCTATTATAAATAAGATTAAGTAGTTTTGCAAGTGTTGGTATATGGTTTTTATTTTTGGTTTTTGAGGTAAATATACATCTAATACAGCTGATTTGTTTAAGGGTATTTTATCTAGGATTTGTCCCGTTGGCAAGATTAAAGCGCTTATGCCTGTGCTTGCTACTCTTATGGTTGTAATACCTTCTTCTATGGCTCTTATTTGTGCGGTTAATAAATGCTGTCTTGGTCCCATTGAGTCTCCATACCAACCATCATTTGTGAGGTTTATTAAAAGCTCTGGGCTGCTTTTTCTGTTTATGTTTGCGTTTGGAAAAATAATTTCATAACAAATTGAGCTTGAAAATGAGGGGAGGTTTTTTAAGGTTGTGGTTTTTGGTCCATCGCCTGCTTTAAATGAGCCAACGATATTGACAAGAGGTTTAATAAAACTTGGCAAGTATTGTCTGAGTGGAATGTATTCTCCAAATGGGACAAGGTGAGACTTGTCATAGTAGCCAACAATGTTTTGGGTGTCATCTATTGCAACCATTGAGTTTATGGGAATATATGAGCCGTCTTGATGGAATTCATAACGCAAAAGACCGGTTATTAGGTATCCGTCTTTGGGTATTGCAGCGCTTATTTGTTGCATGCGGCGTTTATCTATGTCGAGTGGAAATGGGCTTGCGGTTTCTCCCCAAATGGTTAGGGATATGTTATCATTATTTTCTTTGCTCATTTGTATGTGAGTATCAAAGTTGTTTTCTATGGTTTCTTTGCTCCACTTCATTGTTTGGGGAATCGCTGGTTGCACTAGCCTTATTTGAGTGTTTGAGGGAGTGTATTTATATGTATTTATTTTATATGCTCCAAAGCCTGTGGTTGCAAAAATTATGATTACAAAATATGCAATAATTTTTTTGTTTTTGGTCATAAGATATAGGGTAGGGGAAGTTATTATATATAAGACAATTAAGCTTAAGAAAAAGATGCCACCAATTGATGCGATTTGTAAAAGTGGTGTATAAAAGCCAAAGAAAGAGCCAATGGGGTTCCAAGGAAAACCTGTAAAAATCCAAGAACGTATCCATTCAAACAAAACGATTGATGATATAAAGGCAAAATATTTGGTGTATATGTTTTTGAGCTTGTGGGCAATTAAAGCAGGAAAAGCAAAAAACAAACCAAAAAAAGCACCAGATGCTAAAAGACAAATTGGATATAGCCAACCAGTTTGCTCAGGTGAAATTAATAACGCATTGCCAATCCATGAAAGGCCAAAAGAAAAAAAGCCAATACCAAAAAAGTAGCCGATGTTAAAGGCTTGTTTTTTGTTTGTTGCTTGACTGAGTTGATAAAACCAAAGCCCAAAAGTTATAAATGCAAGTGGCAAAATATAAAATGGTGGCAAAGCCAAAACACTAAGTGAGCCAAGAATAAAAGCCAAAGTTTTATGTTTGTTTAATATATTTTTTATCATAA
>CAYJIO010000087.1:2049-4464 GCA_964370255.1 uncultured Azospirillaceae bacterium | reverse complement strand
ACCATACTATGCGTCCACTTTCTTGAGTAGCACTAAAAGCACCCGAGACACTCAAAGTGCCCACAATAGCTTCACAGAGTTAGAGAGTAATACTCCTCAATCCTCTTCCCTTGCCCTTAGCGACCCTCTTACCACAACAAGTTCTCACTGTGTTCTCATAGCATTGGATGAGTCTGTTCAGTTACCGGAACCTGTAGACCTGGCCACACATTACCCAGAACCAACACGGCCTCCGCTTAATGAAAATATTACCTTGAATTCCGGCGCGCATGTTTCCATCACTGCAACAAACGGAAATACCCTTAATAGCTCTAGCTCCTTTGCAATCAATTTTATTACAAAGCAGGGACAAAGCATTCATGTTTCAACTAGCGATGACATAAGCATCACCGAAAACACAGACAATACAACCTCTGTTTTTTTTGCCAATGATAATATCACACGAATTTATGATGCAGAAGGCAACAGCAAAGAGTATGCAGGCAACATGCTTACACAAGATACCGACACGCTTTTTCTTAATATTAGTAGCGATGAAGTCATTACCGGTAATGGGAATGACACTGTTATAAATCTTGCAGAAGGGGCTACTGTTTCCACAGGTGGAGGGGACGACATTGTTTATGTGTACGCGGATAACCAGCACGTAGATTTGGGCACTGGTAATAATACAGCCCATATTTCTGCCGAAGGTGTTCACCTCTCCGCTAGTGATGGTAATAACTCTATTAATATGCGTACACACACTCAAAACACTGAAATCACCCTCGGCAATGGTAATAATACCATTACCGGGGATGGTGTTTTTTTCACCTCACATGTAACAATGGGTGATGGCAACAATGCAATAAAAAGTGGATTTACCAGAGCTTCATCGTTGCACATAGGAGACGGGGACAATACATTTAATGTATATCAGATATCAGAATCTTCAAATATGACTGTCGGCAATGGCAATAACAGCATTACTATGTATGAAGTAACTGACTCTTCCACATTAACTGTTGGTGATGGTGACAATGCTGTCGACATAAATAATGTTGGAAATTCATCTACGCTATCGGTGGGGGACGGCAACAACACCCTAAACGTAAACGGTGTTAGAGAATCGTCGACTTTTACTGTTGGCAATGGGGATAACACCTTAAATGTACATGACGTTGAAAATTCATCGACTTTTGCTGTTGGCAATGGAGATAACACCTTAAATATACACGCTGTTGAAAATTCATCGACCGTAACTGTTGGTAATGGGGATAATTACTTTAATATGTATAGCGTGGGAAAATCCTCAACACTTACAGCTGGGGATGGCAATAATAGACTTGATATACATAATATTAATACTTCTTCAGCCATGGCCTTTGGTCATGGAAATAATGATATCGTTATATATGATATAACAGCTTCGACATTGAGCTTTGGCAATGGGAATAATATTGTCGACATGATGGATGATATTGAAGAAAACTCTACAGTTACATTCGGCAATGGAAATAACAAGGTCAACGCCGGAGAAGTTACAGGCAGCTCAGCTGTCTCCTTCGGAAATGGCAATAATTCTTATACAGGCTTTACCGTAGACAAAGCTTCTTCTTTGAACTTCGGCGATGGAGTAAACTTAGTTGAGCTTTTTAAGTTGGGAAGATTTTCGTCTTTAACTATGGGTGATGGTAATAACACTTTTATGCTGGACACCATATGGGGCGGTAGCTCTGCAGTCTTTGGTGACGGCAATAACGACATTTATACCCGTAACATTTTGGATGAGTCATCTCTTAGTGTTGGTGATGGAGATAATATCATTCAAGCGCAAAATGTTAAAAACACAAATAATATTACTTTGGGGGATGGAGATAATATTGGGCTTGTTGTTCGCAATGAAAATGAAACTACTTACATAATGGGAAATAGCACGTATTCCCCTGAAGAAATAGCTGAACTAGCATTGGAAGAACGCTCCAAGCTAGCAGGAACAGAGAATGCCATTAACGACAGACGTATGGAGCGAAAAGAAACTGGATTATCCACTGCTGCGAATAATGCTGTAGAATTTAATCCCTTGCTTCCGTCAGAAATGGTCAACGACCCACTCATACAGCGAAGAATTGAATATTCTACACGCCCGAACCCTTGGGAAGATACCTCAAGCCTTGAATGGCTCAACGCTCATTCAAGCAAAGAGTCGTCAGCACAATCAGTGCAAACTATGAATCAGATGACGGGTCCACTCTATGAGCAAAAAGAAAAGCAAGGAGCTACCTCATCGAAAACTGCGCATAGTGATGATACCATCATAAACAGTCTTGATATGCAAAACTTCCAGCGCGCATTAGGTTTTCAAAATAGAGCCTTTGCAACTCAAGAGATGTCTCGTGTAAGAGGGGCTTATTAAGTGTAGTTTTCCCAATTTTT
>CAYJIO010000087.1:0-2039 GCA_964370255.1 uncultured Azospirillaceae bacterium | reverse complement strand
CCTAATCGTAATAAAATGTAAGTTTTGTATTATTAAAAGCAGTCCCCCCTCGGCAAAGCCAAGATGAGGACTAGCTTAGGCAATGAGTAACCTAATACGCATGAACATGGCCAATGAAGATTGCGTAAATCTTCCAAAGTGAAGCGATTGGCCGTTGCCGATTGAGGGATAAACGCCAGTTCTCCTAAAATTTAATTTTTGAAATGCTCTTTTCAGTGGCGACTATTCAAGACTTGTCATACGGCAAGGCTTGCCGCTACGTACAGTAAGCCGTCACTTGCTTACGGCGTCCCCGCTAGGGATATTTGAAGTGAGCGTGCTTTATCCCCCCAAGGGGACTTTTTGAAAAATGTGTCGAGACACGCTTTTTAGCATCGACTAAATAGTTACACGAAGACCTTGTGCTGCGTTACTGTGAGCAACAGCCCCATAGCCGGAATATACTGATTTTACCTTATTTGCCGCACTGCGCTCCTCTGCATTGGCGGCAAAGTACTCTTGGTCATCTTTATGGCGCAGAGCGCGAGCACTAGCTATCTCATCAAGCAAGCTTTCCATGGTGCTGCGTTCTTCTTCGCTCATGGCTTCCAGTTCTTCTTGGGTATAGAAAGTATTTTCCGTATAATATATGGGTTTTCCATGGGCATCTTCATGAATGACACCCTTATTATTGCCTTTGCCTAAGGTGATATTCTCGCTATTTTGAGCTTTTTTGATTTCAAAGGTATTATTTCCATCCCCCATGCTAATAAGGGCTTTTTCGTGTAAATCTGTGACAGTTAAGATATTATTCCCATTACCGACGTTCAGTTCACCGCCGTGGCCAAGGTTGACTAGCTCAAGGGTATTATTCCCATTGCCTACATTTATTTGAGAATTTTCTTCTGTATTGACCACGTAAATTTTGTTGTCGCCATCGCCGGTGTTGATACTGGAATCATCAGATACATATTGCGCATGTATATCATTTTTCCCATTGCCCACCGTGAGCTGAGAATTTTCACTTATGGTTGAAATTTTCGTTGTATTATTGCCATCGCCAAGGGTCACGCTGGAAGACTCTGACAAAGCCAATGTGGTAGCCACAAAATTATTGCCATCTCCCATGCTCACATGGCTTTCTTGCCCAATAGCCATGGCAGAAAGGCTATTATTGCCATGTCCTGTTGCTATGTCAGAATCACGGACTTGATACTTCACACTAATCGTATTATTGCCATTGCCAAGCTCAAGTTCCGTTCCGGCTATGCCTGCGCTATAAAAAACATTACTTCCATGTCCCATACTGATTTCTGCATCGCTAATGCCGGTAACACCATTATTAAGCAAGCTATTGTTACCATGGCCAAGCTCAATTCTGCCGCCTGCAATGCCGTATTCAAGGTCAAGGGTATTATTGCCATGTCCGAAAGTGACATAGGTTTCGTTTATGCCATTGGCATTGACGGTATTATTGCCGTCCCCTGCGCTTATATGGGCAGATGAGGAATTTATGGTATTAAAAGTATTTTCACCATCACCCGCTTTGACTGATGAGTCATCTAAGCGTCCGGTATCAAAAATATTATTGCCATTTCCAAGGCTTATATCTGTATTTGTGGTATAATGTCCCTGAATGGTATTATTGCCATGGCCCAAGGTCATGTTGGTATCTGTAAAGCCACGACGTGTGATAATAAGGTTGTCCCCATCGCCAGCGTTGACGGCGGTATTGATCAATTCAGCAGAGAATAGCTTATTGTCGCCTTGCCCAAGGTCAATGCTGCCACCCTGCCCAATGGCGTATACGGTGTCATTGCCATCGCCGCTGTTAATAACGGCATTGTCTGCAAAGTTGATAATAATATCATTACCGCTACCGCCATTAATGGTAAAGCTGTCTTTATTAAAGATGATGGTATTGGTGGCAACGCCCGTTGTATTTAGGGTATTACCTTCATTTTCGGTAACAGTGCCATCAAGAGCATAGTGTTTAGTTATGTTGGAAGAAGAGGTGTAGACAGAAACGGACCCATCAGCATTTTCTACCATGCTTGAAT
>CAYJIO010000086.1:0-4515 GCA_964370255.1 uncultured Azospirillaceae bacterium | reverse complement strand
GCAAAAAGCAAGAATAGGTCAGGCTTTGCCTGCCGTAAGTGATTGCTTTTTGAATACGATTAGGAGCTAGAGCAGGCTCAACACTTGTTGAGCCTGCTCTAGACATGTTATGTGTTTTACTAAGAAGGTAAATTATGCCATTACAATTGCTCAAGACCTATCATAGTGTTTGGTAGCCATGTTGCCAATGCAGGAAAGAGAGTTACCAAAATAACGCCCACAATAATCAAAAGTAAGAAAGGAACAATACCTTTAAAAATAGTCGCCATAGGCGTGTCCGTTGCTACAGCCGCTAGAGCAAAAACAACAACTCCAACAGGCGGAGTTATTTGCCCCATTTCCATTACCATAACGCAGACAACACCAAACCACACAGGATCAAAGCCTAGTGCAACAACACTTGGGAAAAGAGAAGGAAGCACCAAGGTGAGCATTGGAATAACATTCATCACACAGCCAAGAAGGATAAATACACCAATAATGATGGCAAAGATAATGTATCTATTTAGGGGTAAACCTGTCAGCCAGTCTGCAATAATAAAAGGAAGTCTTGTTGCTGCGAAGAAATAACCTAAGACACCCACACCAATCATGATGCACATCAATTTTGCAGAAAGCATACCTGCCGATCTTAGTGCTGTAAAAAGATTGGCACGTGTCGTTTTTCCTCTTGCAAAAGCGTAGAGAAACGCACCCATTGCACCAACACCGCCACCTTCAGTTGGGCTGAAGACACCAAAAATAATACCTCCTAGCACTAAGACAAAAAGGCCTAGCATTGGAAAAATACCTGTAAGAGATTTTATTCTTTCGCTGTACGGATAACGCATTCCGGCAGGAGCACGTTCTGGGTTTTTCTTTGCTACATAATAAATATATCCCATAAACATAGAGGCAAGCAAAAGCCCGGGAATAATGCCGGCTAAGAACAGCCTGCCTATTGATGTTTCAGTAACAATACCATAGATGATAAAGCCTGAACTTGGAGGGATAAGAATACCTAGTGTTCCGCCTGCAGCTAAAGCTCCTGTTGAAAGCGCCGGATCGTATTTAAGCTTTTTCATTTCAGGCAAAGCAACTGAACCCATGGTTACTGCTGTTGACATTGAATCGCCAGATACTGCGGCAAAGCCTGTACACCCTGCTACTGTTGCCATGCCAAGACCACCAGGCTTATGCCCTATCCATTTATTTGCACAGTCAAAAAGATCTTGCGAAATTCCCGAATAAAGTATCAATGTACCCATAAGCACAAACATAGGTAAAGCAACAAAATTATTTTGAGCAACAGCTGCATAAGGTGTGCTTCCTACATAGGCCATGGCGGCAGACATTGAGCGTGAAACAATAATAAGACCGATTGTACCGCATACGCACATGACCCAGCCTATAGGCATTTTGGAAAAAAGCAAGAAGAACATAATAAGAAATATTATGCCTCCAAGAGCAAAATAAGAAATATCATAGTCGCTTGCTTTGAGCCAAAAAGGAAAATAGATAAGAAGTGCGCTTATGGTTGCACCTATAAGTATAGGCATAAATTTCTTATTTAAAATGCAAAGCCACAAATCTTTGATCATTGTGAAACCACACATAAGTGTAGCCAATGAAAGCCCTATTACAGGCAAAACATAGTAGAACTGTGCTGGAACAAGAAGTTCTTCTGAAAAAAAATCGGCTTTTCCAAGGAATGTCTTATATGCTTGATACGAAAGCAGGCATAAAACACTAAAAGAAAGTGTTGATACCATTACATCTGCACACCTTTTAACAAAATCAGAAAAATTCTCATAAATTAAATCTATGCCCATATGAGAACTGCTAATTTGTAAGAAAGCAATAGCACTAAATGTATTGATCACAAGCAAAGTGTTTTCAACTTCAATCGCACCAAGTACAGCCATATCAAATGCTCGTAATATAACGTCTGTACAAATAACTATAGGCATAATACACATTGCCAAAACGCTTGGTAGTTGCACAACTTTTGCAAAATTAGTCAATAATGCTTGAAAGTCATCAAATTTTGGCGATGTAAGCGTAATACTTTTTTGCATATATTATCCTTATACTTTAAAAATTACTGATTTTACAAGATTAATAAACACCTTTTTCGTATTCTGCTTGATAAACCGCACTTCTTTCTTCAGCATACTTAAGAATTTCTTCTGCGTTTTCAATTCCCTTTTCTTTACTGCTTTCAATCCATGCTTGCTTGAAAGGTTCAAAGGCCTTAAGCATTTTTGCACGCCCTTCGTCGCTAAGTTCATAGAAGGTATGACCAATACTTTCCATCCATTCTTTATCCGCTATAGCACCTTCTTCAAGGCTTTTGCCGATAGCTAAGGGTAAAATGTTTGAACCTTCATTTTGAAAATATTCTTGATATTCAGGCGGAAAATCATCCCAAAGAGGTTGATATACGCCCATTGTAAAAGAAGATACACCAAGATCTAGCATAAGGTGATGTTTTGTTATGTCTGAAACCTTGAGAGAGCGAACAGGAGCAAGTGGGCAAATCACACCATCAGCCATGCCTTTAGAGAGACTTAAATAGGAGTCAGTAGAATTTAAACGGATTGGATTTGCTCCCAAAGCTTGTGCGATTGCCATTGAAGCTGCATCCCAAGCGATTATTTTCTTGCCTTTTATTTCATCGTAAGAAGTAACTGGGTCAATTGTGTGCAATTGATAAGAAGCTGAAGACCAAGCCGTAAAAGGAACGGAATTTTCCGGAAATTCACTTTTAACTATTGGAAATTTATCTACAATATCTTGTGCAAGGAGGCTTCCTATAATAGCGTTTGAAGCCATGCCCGGTATATCAACAACCCCAATAGCATTCATTGTTCCTACAAATCGAGCATAACGAAAAACCCCAAAGTCAACACGGCCGTCATTGAGAACAGCATATGATTCACTTGGCGGATAAAGAGTGTTGCCTGCAAAATAGTTGAAACTTACTTTATTGTCTAAATCTTGCTTGGCCTTTTCAAAGAAGGGCAGAAACACATTTTGTGTTGTAGGGTGAAGTTCTTGGTATTCTCCCATAAAGGAAAGATTTTTAAAATTTGCAGCTTGTGCAGTAGGTGCACCTAACAATGAAGCAAGACAAAAGCAAAAGGCAAGAATTTTAACATGGTTTTTAATCTTCAACATAGATAACTCCTTAAAATATTGATATTTTCAACTCTGCCATTTCCTTGCTGTGAACAGAGAAACAGGCAAGGAATGACAGACAGAATTAGAGAACTGTGTCAAGCTTCAATGGCAAGATACTTTTTTCACATATCTCTATTATATTAAATATAGTAGAAATTCACTTTTGCATAGCTAATTTATCTTAGAGTTAGACTAAGAAAAACTTAATCTGGAAACTTGTTGGAGCACTTGAAAAAATATGCTATTTAATCTAGAATACAGAATCAAGAGATAGGGACTAGGTAGATATTATGATATTACAATTGAACTTTAATCAACTTTATGTTTATTATTTATGTATCAAATTTGGTTCATATAAGATTGTAGCAGAAAAACTTAATGTAAGTGTGCCTGCAGTAAATATGCAGTTAAAAAAACTTGAAGAGTATATCGGCTTTGAACTTTTTATACGTAAAGGTGGCAAGTTGCTTCCTACACAACAAACTTTAGAAATTTATCCTAAGCTTGAGTCAATGTTTTTGGAAGCTGAAGTTTTAAACAGTCAACTACACACGCTTTCTCATAAATTAAAGAAAAAAATCATAATTGGTATGCATCTTGTTCCCGCTCAAACCATTATTCCTAAGTTTAAGCAGTGCCTTGAAGAACATCTTCCAGAAGTTGAGTTGGATTTTGTTCTTGGAGATTATAAGAACATTATCCATAAAATGTATAAACATGAAGTTGATATTGCCTTTGTTGCGGTTGACACTAAGCTCGAAAATACCTATATGCAAAAATTTTATTCTGCAGAAATTCTTTCTATATGCGCCTCGGGTAATCCAATTCTAAACAACTCCCCTATTTCTCTTGAAGATTTTCCAGAGATAAATGTTTTTATTGGAAGTAAAGGCACTGAATTTTCGGATTATATTATGAATTTCTTTCTAAAAAACAATCTACTCATAAAAAACATTAATGATAAGACTAATCTGCTTATTGTTAAAAACATCATACCCAAAACACAAGATATTGCTTTTTTTCCAGACTTTATGATTAAAGATGAAATTGTAAACCATGATTTTGTTTCAGTCAATCTTGAAAAAAAACCTGACCCTCTTGTTTATTATCTTGTTTGCCCAATAAAGCAATATGACAATAAAACTTTTAAAGATATTTTCCGTACTCTAGAAAAACATTTAGACGGTTTCAACTAACCTTTTCTCAAACGCTACTACACTACTAGCTTAGATAACTTTATTATTGTCTTGCAACTTTATTCTGCTTATGTTGACTATTATTATAAATAACACATGAAAAAGTGGTATATTACAGCACAATATTACGACTTGACATTTCTAAAATTTCAAGCTA
>CAYJIO010000085.1:0-4558 GCA_964370255.1 uncultured Azospirillaceae bacterium | reverse complement strand
ATTGCAAAAATGGCAAAAATAAAAGTGCCAGAAAATACAAAAGTCTTAATTGCAGAAGTATCAGAAGTGGGCAATTCAGAACCATTGTCTGCAGAAAAACTATCTCCAGTATTGGTTTTATATAAGGCTTCGGACTTTAAGTCAGCTTGTAAAACTGCAAAAGAATTGGTTAACTATGGCGGCAATGGTCACACGTCTGTATTATATACAAATCAAGCAAATGATGAGCGAATAAAATATTTTGGCAACTTAATGCACACTGGCAGAATCTTAATCAACTCTCCAGCATCACACGGTGCAATCGGCGATTTATACAACTTTAGACTAGAACCATCATTAACTTTGGGCTGTGGCTCTTGGGGTGGCAATTCAGTATCAGAAAACGTGGGAGTAAAACATCTTATGAATATAAAAACAGTAGCAAAAAGACAAGAAAATATGCTTTGGTTTAGAGTGCCACCAAAAATCTACTTCAAAAAGGGCTCAACAGCATTAGCATTGCAAGAACTAGCTGGCAAAAAGAAGGCATTAATTGTAACAGACAAACCACTATATGAGCTTGGCTATACAAAAACCGTAACCGATGTTTTGGATTCTATTGGCATTATGTATCAGGTTTTTGCAGATGTTAATCCAGACCCAGACATTGAAACAGTTAATAAAGGCTTAGATATGGCAAATAGCTTTAAGCCAGACACAATCATTGCTCTTGGCGGTGGTTCTCCGATGGACGCTGCAAAAATTATTTGGTTGATGTATGAGCACCCAGAAGTTAAGTTTGAAGACCTTGCAATGCGCTTTATGGATGTCAGAAAAAGAATTTGCGCTTTTCCAGAGCTTGGCAAAAAAGCATATATGGTTTGCATACCAACCACTTCTGGCACAGGCTCTGAGGTAACACCATTTTCTGTAATTACAGACAACAAAACAGGCATAAAATATCCAATTGCAGACTATGCCCTAACCCCAAATATGGCAATTGTAGACTCAGACTTGGTAATGTCTATGCCAAAAAGCGTTGTTGCAGCAGGTGGCCTAGATGCATTTGTTCACTCAATTGAGGCAATATCTTCTGTATTTGCAACAGAATACACAAATGGTCTTGCAAAAGAGGCAATAAAAGCAGTGTTTGAATATTTGCCAGCATCATACAAAGATGCTTGCCCAATTGCCAGAGACAAAATGCACAATGCCGCCACGCTTGCTGGTATGGCGTTTGCCAACGGCATGTTGGGTGTTTGTCACTCAATGGCGCACAAATTGGGTGCAAAATATCACCTTCCTCATGGAAGCGCCAATGCAATGTTGGTCAGCCAAGTGTTGAGATACAACTCAAACGATGCCCCAACAAAGCAAACAGCATTTGCCCAATATCACGCACCATGTGTTAAATCAAGACTTGCAGATGTTGCAGACTATTTAGGTTTGGGTGGCAAGAGCGATGATGACAAAGTAACAGCTTTGATTAAAAAGGTAGAATGGCTTAAAAAAGAATTAGACATTCCATCGTCATTAAAAGCCACAGGCATAAATAAAAAAGAGTTTGAGGCAGGGCTAGAAGAGCTCTCTATCCAAGCTTTTGATGACCAATGCACAGGCGCAAACCCACGCTACCCATTGGTAGAAGAAATTAAAAAACTCTATATGTATGCCTATGAAGGCAAAACAGATTTTGTTTTATAATTAATTTTATAGGGAACGGCTTGCCCGTTCCTTTTTTTATAGCCCTTTACAAATAAAAAAGGCAGAGAATCAACTCTGCCTCTTTATTTTTAGCTTCCGTCTCTTAAAACGCCACCAGTCTTTTTAAGGACTTCTGATGAAACATTAAAGATAAGGTCTTCTATATCTTTGTCTGTAAGTGTCTTTTCTTTTGGTTGCAACTTTAATGACAAGGCAACAGATTTCTTGTCTTCTTCTAAGTTGCCACCTTCAAACACATCAAAAATGCGCACATCTTGAATAAGGTTTTTATTCGCATTCTTTATAGATGTTATTAGATTTATTGCTTTTACTTCTTTATCAACAATAAAAGCCAAATCTTTTATAACTGGCTGCAGTTGATATGTCTCAAGTTTTTTCACGCCACTTTTTGCCATCGGAATATTTTCAATAAATACCTCAAAACAACACACATTTTGTTTGATGCCAAGTTGCTTTAACACACTTGGGTGGATGTCTCCAAAATAAGCAATAACGTTCTTGCCAAGTTTGATTGCGCCACTTCTGTTTGGGTGATAATAGCTAGGAGCCTCACTAACAACTTGAGCAGTCTCTTTTAAGCCAGCGTTAATCACTCCAATAACATCTAAAGCATCTTTCTTCACATCAAACACATCAAAAGCGCTTGCTTTTTGCAGCCAATGTTTGCCTGCTGTGTTGCCAGTTCTCAAGCCAGATGCAACAATGTTTTGCTCAGTTGGGTTTGGCCCAAAAAACTGCGGTCCAACCTCAAAGATACAAACATCAGTATAATTTTTTGCAATGTTGTTTCTTGCCCCCAGCAAAAGGTTGGGCAAAATTGAAGGGCGCATTTCATTAAGGTCTTGCGATATTGGATTCATAATCATAACTCCATCATTACCGTTTCTGAAATGCTCACAAATTTTTGAGTCAGAAAAAGAGAACGTAACAGTCTCAAGCATGCCTTTTGCGGCCATTGCTTTTTTAACTTCTATTACAGCTTTTTGCTTGTCGGTTAGTGGCTTTTTGTTTGGTGCTTGTGGCAGCTCAATCATTGGCACATTGTCTAACCCAACCATACGCAAAACTTCTTCAACCAAGTCATGCTCGCCTTCAATATCGCCTCTCCAAGATGGAGTTGCTGCCTCAAACTTGTCACCCAAGTCTTTAACAACAAAGCCAAGCGTTTCTAAAACTTCTTTTTGTTTGCTTGCTTCAACATCAAGCCCAATAAGGTTTTTAATACGATTTTTTCTAAGCGTTGCAACAACAGGAGTTGCAACATTTGAGCCAGCAGAATAAACCTCAGTTGCCTCGCCACCACAAATGCTTAAGATTAATGATGTTGCATAATCAGATACTTCTTTTGCGTTTGTCTTATCCACATAGCGCTCATAGCGATATCTAGAATCTGACTCCAAGCCAAACTTGCGCCCTGTTCTTGCAACACAAACAGAGTCAAAAACAGCACTTTCTAAGAATATGTTTTTTGTGTTTTCAGAACACCCCTTGTTTAAGCCACCCATAATTCCAGCCAAGCATTGAATACCATCACTGTCACAAATGCCAAGAGCCTTGTCGTCCAATATATATTCTTGCTCATTAAGCGCCACAAATTTTTCTCCGTTGTTTGCATTGCGCACAACAATGTTTCCGTTTAGTTTATCTGCATCAAACGCGTGCATTGGATGAGACAAATCAAAGTTAATAAAGTTTGTAATATCAACAAGCGGCGATATTGGTTTCAACCCAATAGAACTCAATCTTTGTTTTAACCATTCTGGGCTTTGTTTTGAATTATCAACGTTTTTAATAACACGCCCCACATAGTTAGGACAAGCATTTGTATCTTCTATTGCAATTGAGATTGGGCAAGCGCCACTTGTTGCAACCGCAGGAATTTCTAAAGTTTTTAATTTGCCCAAGCCTGCTGCTGCAAGATCTCTTGCAATGCCTCTCACGCCCAAGCACTCTGCTCTGTTTGGTGTAATATTTACTTCAATCACAACGTCTAGATCAAATGCTGTATCTGCACTTTGCCCCACAACTGCAGTTGCTGGCAATTCTATAATGCCATCATGCTCATCAGAGATTAACAATTCTTTTTCAGAACACATCATGCCATAGCTTTCAACGTCTCTAATTTTGCCAACTTTTAATGCTTCATTATAAAGAGGAATAATATCCCCCGCTTTTGCAAACACACCTTTAAGCCCTGCTTTTGCATTTGGCGCACCACAAACAACTTGATAGTTGTTTGAGCCATCAAACACATTTAATAAACGCAATCTGTCTGCATTTGGATGTTGTTCTGCAGTTGTAATTTCAGCAATTACAAAATTTTTAATATTTTTTGCTGGGTCAATAACCTCTTCAACCTCAAGGCCAATCCTATCTAAGGTTTCGCAAATTTCTTCAACGCTTGCAGTTGTTTCTAAATGGCTTTTTAACCACGATAAACTAAATTTCATAACACTTCTCCTATTGGACTAAATCCATAATTTTTAAGCCACCTAATATCAGATTCAAAAAATGTTCTAAGGTCAGGAATGCCATATTTAAGCATTGCCAAACGATCAATCCCCGCGCCAAAAGCAAAGCCTTGATACTCATCTGGGTCAATACCACTTGCGCGCAACACATTTGGGTGCACCATGCCACAACCAAGAATTTCTAACCAATCTGTGCCTTCGCCAATTTTCAACTCATCTTTTGATTTTTTGCAGGCAATATCAATTTCTGCCGACGGCTCAGTAAACGGGAAAAATGATGGACGATAACGCAAAGGAACTTCCTCTAGCTCAAAAAACTGTTTTAAGAACTCATTTAAACACGCTTTTAAATGCCCAAAGTTGATGTTTTTATCAATAACCAA
>CAYJIO010000084.1:0-4566 GCA_964370255.1 uncultured Azospirillaceae bacterium | reverse complement strand
GAGGCAGTAAAGTTGCAAGTAGTAATCCATTATCACGCTCCAGAAATTTTATAGAATGAGATTAATACGAAGTGATTTTATTGCCGACGTGTGCAACTAGCACACGAGGTAGTAAAGTTGCAAGTAGTAATCCATTATATAAAATTTATATTGGGTAATTAATTTTAATACCACCCAATTCTTTACCATAGCTCTCTATCATGTTATCTTGAGATTCTATTAATAGAGATTTTTTAAGGTTTTCTAACTCAGCTTTGTTTTCTGAAGTTGTTTTTATTACTGATTTTAACTTCGCTATTACTTTGCCATTTTTTGTATCATATGATTTTTGCTCACCTGATTTTAAGCTAAACAAACTTTGCATTTGCTCCATACTCAAACCTGCAAACGAATCATCCTTAAATATTGGAGTTGTTGTTTTAAGAGACAAAGAGAATCTTTTTGCAATATCAGATAATGTTTCACCTGCTTCAACGTCATTTGTTACATCATTTATAATTTCTTGAGCAATTGCAAGTTTCTCGTCTGCTTGCCAAAGTTTTATAATTTGGCTTTTTACTTCTGAAATATCTTTTTGATAAGTTGGATATATTTTAGCGACCTCAACAATTACAAATCCATCTTTCTCAGTTTCTACAACGCTAGATATTTCCCCTTCATTATAAGAGAAAACAGCATCTATAATATCTGAAGAAGATTGCAAAAAGGCTTTTGAAGCAGACTTTGCATTGCCATACTCATCAATTTTTGTAGCAAACTCAACTTTTGAGCCATATTTTGTTGCAACTTCATCAATTGTTGCTCCAGAACCAATTGTATCTTCAATTTCTTCCAAAAGTTCAACATTTTCTTCATAATCGTCTTTTGTATTAATAAATACATATTTAACATCTCTTGTCTCAGAAGCCATAAACTCCGCAGAAAAATCAGTATAATATTGATCAAGCTCATCTTCAGATATTTTTCTGTCAACAGCAATTGCCTCAGAGTTTATTTCAATATACTCAAAAGTTTTTTTAATTCCTGCTGCTTTTTTAAGATACGCTTCATAAGATTTTGGATATTTAATGTCTGCTATAATATTATTAAGCAAGATTTGTTTTTTAATATCTGTTGAAAGTTTTTGAACATAAGATGCCTCTGATTGAGACGTCATTGCCAAAAATCTTTGAAATAGTTGATAAGAGAACTCGCCATTTTCATTCTTAAACATATCTTGAGATTGAATAACAGATTTAATAATCTCATCAGAAACATCGATTCCATTTTCTTGAGCTATTTTTAAGATCACCAAGTTTTTGGCCTCTTTATTAACAAGCTCTATCATAATGCTTTTTTTCTGCTCTTCTGTCAAGTTTAAGTCTTTGCCAAACATTGCCTGCGCCATATAAATGTCTCTGTTATATAAGGCATATATTTCATTAAGCCCAATTTTTGTGCCGTCTACTTTAATAACTGTCTTGTTTGCGCCTGCAGAATTAACATATCCAGAAACACCAAACAAAGACATAAAGCTAAGAGCCGTTAAAACCAAAATTGCTTTTATTGCCCAAGAATGCTGAATTTTTCTAAACTTTTCAATCATCATAAAATCTCCTATTGCCCACATATTACAAGAATAAAATAAATTATACAACAAAATTATATTGCTCTTGAAAACTTTTTTTTGATGTGTTAAGAAGATATAAAAAGGAGAAATATTATGGCAAGAAAAAAATTAATCGCCGGCAACTGGAAAATGAACTGTCTTTTAAGTGATGGCACAAACTTGGCAAAACAAATCGCAACAGATGTTAAAGCAATGGGCAAATTAGGTAATATTGAGTTTTTAGTATGTCCTCCATTTACATTACTAGCAAGCATCAAAAAATCTTTAAGAGGCGCAAAAGTTGCCTTAGGTGCTCAAGATTGTCATTTTAATAATGCAGGTGCTCACACTGGAGATATTGCACCCAATATGCTTAAAGACTTAGGTTGTTCTTATGTTATATTAGGTCATTCAGAAAGAAGAACCGACCACGCAGAGACAAATGACTTAATCTGCAAAAAAGCAATTGCAGCAAATGAGCAAGGCTTAAAAGCAGTTATTTGCATTGGAGAAACCTTGCAAGAACGTGAAGACGGAGCTGAAGTAGAAGTTTGCAAAGCACAAATATTAGGCTCTGTGCCAGATTCTGCAACCGCTCAAAACACTGTTATTGCCTATGAGCCTGTTTGGGCAATTGGCACCGGCAAAACGCCAACAAAAGAGCAAGTGCAAACCATTCATGCAGAAATCAGAAAAATTTTATCAAAAAAACTATCAAAAGGTATTGCAAACAAAATGCAAATCTTATATGGTGGCTCAGTAAAACCATCAAACGCAAAAGAATTTTTGGGACTAGAAGATGTAGACGGAGCGCTAATTGGTGGTGCTAGCTTAAAAGCAGATGACTTCATCTCTATTGCAAAAGAAATAAAGGAATAAATTTATGGGAACTATTTTATTAACAATTCACTTAATGACTGCCATATCACTGGTTTGTGTAATTTTGTTACAACGCTCAGAGGGTGGTGCATTATCTGGCCTTGGTGGCGACAGTGGAGCATCAGGCTTTATGAATGCCAGAGGCAAAGGCAACTTCTTAACCAGATTAACCACAATATTGGCCATAATATTTTTATGCACCTCTATTGGTTTATCAATATATCACGGCAGAGGCTCTTCAACAAAATCTTTCTTAGAGACAAGCTCTCAAGAAAGCACTGAAGCACCTAGCGCCCCTGTTTCAAAATAACAAACATTAGGCATCTCAAAAATGAGATGCCTTTTTTTCTTTAGGAATTAATAATATGAGCAAAAACACAAAATATATTTTTATAACTGGCGGCGTTGTGTCTTCTCTTGGAAAAGGCTTAGCATCTGCGTCTTTAGCATCAATTATACAAGACAAAGGTTTTAAGGTTAGGCTTAAAAAGTGCGATCCATACTTAAACGTAGACCCAGGAACAATGAGCCCATATCAGCACGGAGAATGCTTTGTTACAGATGACGGAACAGAAGCAGACTTAGACTTAGGACATTATGAGCGTTTTTCTGGCGTTCCAGCAACCAAGTTTGACAGCATTACAACAGGCAAAATTTATTTAAGTGTTATAGAAAAAGAAAGACGCGGAGATTATTTGGGCGCAACAATTCAGGTTATTCCTCATATTACAAACGCAATCAAAGATTTTATTGTATCTGGCATAACCGATGAGGATTTTGTTTTGGTTGAAATTGGTGGCACTGTTGGTGATATTGAGGGGCAACCATATCTAGAGGCGATTCGCCAACTTGCATATGACTTAGGCAGAGAAAAAACAATGTTCTTGCACCTAACGTTGCTGCCATATATCCCAACCGCAGGAGAGATGAAAACCAAGCCAACTCAACATTCTGTAAAAAAACTTCAAGAATATGGAATTCAGCCAAACGCTCTTCTTTGCAGATGCCAAATGGACATCCCCTTAAATGAGCGCAAGAAATTGGCACTGTTTTGCAATGTGCCAGAAAGCGCAGTTATAATGGCAAAAGATATAGATAGCATCTATAGAGTCCCACTAGAATACTCCAAAGAAGGTTTAGATAAAGCCGTGTTTGATTACTTTGGCATCAAAAACAAAAGATCAGGCTTAAAAAAATGGCAAGACATTGTTGATGTTGTAAAAAAACCTCAAGGAGAGATTAAAATTGCAGTTGTTGGCAAATATACTGCATTATTAGAGGCATATAAATCTTTGCAAGAAGCAATTACCCATGCAGGAATTGCCAATAAACATAAAGTAAAAATCAAATGGATAAACTCAGAAGAGCTTGAAGGTCAAGATGTTAATAAAGAATTATCTGATGTTTCAGCCATTATTGTCCCAGGGGGTTTTGGAGAACGCGGCACTTTAGGCAAAATTATGGCAATAAAATATGCGCGTGAAAATAAAATTCCGTTCTTAGGCATTTGCTATGGAATGCAACTGTCTGTTATTGAGACTTTGCAAAATGTTTGTGGCATAAAAGATGCATATACAACAGAAATCAAGCCAAATTGCAACCCAGCAGTAGCCCTTTTAACAGAATGGGAACAAGACGGCAAAACTCACTCCAGAAAAGCCGGAGGCGACCTTGGCGGCACAATGAGATTGGGCGCTTATGAAAGTATTTTAGATAAAGACTCAAATATCTACAAAGCATATAAATCTGCAAACATATCAGAACGTCATCGCCACAGATATGAAGTAAATACAAAGTTTAAGGAAGACTTATTAAAAGCAGGAATGAAGATTGTTGGCTGGTCACCAGATGGCAAGTTGCCAGAAGTTGTTGAGCTTATTGATCACCCATGGTTTGTGGCTGTTCAATTTCATCCAGAGTTAAAATCAAAGCCTTTTGCCCCTGCCCCATTGTTTGTAGATTTAATTAAGCAAGCAATAAAACAAGAAAACACGCTTTGTAAAAACGCTGTTTGATTGGAACCGTGCATACTTTGACGAAGGCCATCTTTTCTTGGAAGGCTCTTGATACCTGAGCATCCCGTCCCCAAGAAAACAAGG
>CAYJIO010000083.1:0-4570 GCA_964370255.1 uncultured Azospirillaceae bacterium | reverse complement strand
TAGTTTTGTCTTCTTTTCTTTTTGAAGATAATAACTTTTTTGTCTTTTGCTTCAGATAACACTGTAGCTTTAACGCTAGCGCCTGCCACTAATGGAGTGCCAACTTTTTCATTAACGGCTAAAACAGTGTCAAAAACAACTTCTGCGCCAGCTTCTGCATTAAGTTTTTCAACTTTGAAGATGTCACCAGAAGACACTTTATATTGTTTGCCGCCAGTTTTAATTACTGCATACATTTTATAACTCTCTTTTTTAAATATATTAACTTTATTTTGCGCAATATACACACTAATTCTATTCTGTCAACAATAAAATGCAAAAAGCTTGATATAAAAAAACAAAAGCTTATACTAGGCATATGACAATAGATAGATTAAAACACCTCACACAACAAATAAACCTTGCAAACACGGCATATTATCAAGATGATGCGCCAGTTTTTGATGACGCAACTTATGATGCATACAAAAAAGAGCTAGAGGCTCTTGAGGCAAAATATCCAGACCACATTCAAAAAGACTCGCCCACCAACAAGGTGGGTGCAGCTGTCAAATCTGGCTTTAACAAAATAACTCACAAAGTAAAAATGCTTTCGTTAGACAACATTTTCTCTACAGAAGAAATTCCAGAGTTTATTGACTCCATTAAAAGGTTTTTAAACACAGCAGACAACATCAATTTTTTTGTAGAGCCAAAAGTTGACGGCCTATCTTTTTCTGCCAGATATGAAAAAGGCATATTTGTTTCGGCAGCCACTCGTGGTGATGGGCAAGTTGGAGAAGATATAACCCAAAACCTAAAAACCATTTCAAGCCTTCCGTTACAGATTGACAATGCTCCAGAGATAATAGAGTTTAGGGGCGAAGTTTATATGTCAAAGAATGACTTTGAGGCGCTTAACCAATCCCAAGAACAAGCAGGAAAAAAGGTTTTTGCCAACCCCAGAAACGCAGCCGCTGGCTCACTTAGACAATTAGATTCAAGCATCACAGCTCAAAGAAAACTCTCTTTGTTTGTTTATACTTATGGAGAGGTATCAGATATGCCGTGGCAGACCCAGTCTCAATTTGTTGACATGGCAAAAAAATGGGGTTTTCAAACCAATTCAGACAACAAGCTTTGCACCTCAGCTCAAGAAATTAAAAAGGCTTATGATGAGCTAAACAACAAAAGAGCCAATTTAGATTATGACATAGATGGCATTGTCTATAAAGTGGATTCCATAGATTTGCAAAATCGCCTTGGTTTTTTAACCAAAGCGCCACGATGGGCGATTGCTCACAAATTTCCTGCAGAAAAAGCGTTGACCACCATAAAGGATATACGTATTCAGGTTGGCAGAACAGGCGCACTGACCCCAGTTGCAGACATGGAGCCTGTTAATGTTGGCGGAGTTATGGTATCTCACGCAACGCTTCATAATGCAGAAGAGATAGAAAGAAAAGATATTCGCATTGGCGATGTTGTAATAATTCAAAGGGCAGGGGACGTAATCCCTCAAGTAGTTGAGGTCAAACTAGAAAGCAGATCCGCAGATTCCAAAGAGTTTGTTTTCCCAACCCATTGCCCTGTTTGTGGTGCCAATACTTCAAAAGATGCAAATGGAGTTATTATCCGTTGCACAAATGGGCTAAACTGCCCAGCGCAAGCGGTTGAGAGCTTAAAGCACTTTGTCTCAAAAGACGCCTTTGATATCTCTGGCTTGGGTGAAAAAATTATAGAAGATTTTTATCAAGAAGGCATTATAAAAACCCCCTCAGACATTTGGACATTGCAGTCAAGAAACGGCAGCGATGACTTGTTTTCTAGCGGTGGCTTAATGCTAGAGCGCCGTGAAGGTTGGGGCAAAAAATCTGTAGAAAAACTCTTTGATGCAATTAATGCAAAAAAAACAATAGAAATGCCACGCTTTGTTTTTGCGCTTGGTATTCCTCAAGTTGGCATTGCAACAGCAAGGTTAATAGCCAAGCATTATGAAGGTTTTGATAAATTTATCGATTCTACAACAATTGATGACTTGTTAACCATAGACGGAATTGGCCCCAATATGGCTCATGATATTATAGATTTTATAACCAATAAAAATAATATAAAAGAAATAAAGAACTTAAGAGAGCATATAAATGTAGAAGACTACGTCTTAAATATTTCTGGCGACTCCAAGTTTTTTAATAAAACAATTGTTTTTACTGGCACATTGCAAACATTGGGCAGGGCAGAGGCGAAGGCAAAAGCGCTTAGCTTGGGGGCCAAGGTTTCTGGCAGCGTTTCTGCCAAGACAGACTATGTTGTTGTTGGGGCTGATGCTGGCTCAAAAGCAAAAAAAGCAGCTGAACTAGGCATAAAAATAATCTCAGAACAAGACTTTATATCAGAAAGCGTATAAAAAAGAATCATAAAAATCAACTACTTACAATTTTTCCAAAAAAAAGACAAAAAGACCTTGACTTTTGTCTATTGTTTTGTTATAAATAATTCAGAAACCAATTAAAACACAAATTAAAACACACAAATATGAAATAAACCACAAGACCACATTGAGAATTGTTCCGCCTCCAAAGCAAAAAAGCTTCTGGACGCAAGTGATTAACGATTAAAACCATTAAGGAATGGAAACTCGAAACAAATCCCCGTCTTGAGGAAGACCTAATAAAGTGCATGGAGAACTTAAAACGATTAAGCTCTTATTTGTCTATGGTGATGCTCTTTATTACCAAATTTTCCTTAAACACATTGAAACCCCTACACAAAGCGTTGTGAGGGGTTTCTCTTTATATAAATAAATTATTAACCATATTGTGTTAAAAGTCTAATAAATATATAAAGAAGGACATTTAATGAATAACTTAGACATCATAATCATTTTTATCGTAGCAGTTTCAGCTTTAATTTCAATCAACAGAGGCTTTATAAGAGAGGTGCTTTCTATTGTTGGTTGGGTTATTGGCGCTATTTTGGTTGCAACATTCTTGCCAATTGCTTTGCCTTTTTTAAGCGAGCACATCAACTCAGAAGGAACCGCAAGAGTCGTTGGAGCTTTTGGCATTTTTGGTGCGTTTATGATTTTTTGGATGATATTTTCATCATCAATAGCCTCAAAAATAAAAGCCTCAAAACTAGGTAACATAGATAAAGGTCTAGGCTTGTTTTTTGGGCTTTTCAGAGCATTTTTGCTTGTTGTATTAATGTTTATATTAGTTGGCTTTGTATATCCAAAAAAAGAGGATAAGCCAGAAATTTTTGAAGAATCAAAATACTTTGCAATAGCAGGATCTTTTGCAGAACCAATAGAAAAACTTATCCCAAAATCTACATTTAAAAAGTTAGAAGAAAAATCAAAAGAGATGAGTCAAGCAAAAAAAGAAGAGCCCAAAAAAGAAGAGCCCAAGCCATCAAAAGAAGCTCCAAAAGAAAAAGCTGCCATAAAAGTATTGAAAGAAAGCGTTAAAGAAGTTGCTCCTGCACCTCAAAATATAGAAGATTTAATAGGTGAACTTGGGCTAGAATAAAAAATCAAATCTTTTCTTTTAAAGTTAACTTTTTTGTTGACATTTAAACATATTTCCACCATTCTAGAATTATGGAAACGACAAAGAAAGGATTCGCCATGTTAAAAAAACTTTTATCTCTTGCATTATTTTTATTTAGCTTTAATGCAAGCGCGCAAGAAGCAAAGCCAACATTATATTATTTTTATGCAAACTCGCGTTGCTCAAACTGCATAAAGTTTGAACAATACACCGAAGAAGTGTCTAAAAATTTGCCAGTTGAGTTTCAAAAGCTTAATATTGAAGAGCCAGAAAATGCACATTTTGTTGAAGACTATCAACTATACACAAAGTCTGTTGTAATATCAGACAACAACGGCAAATACAAAAACCTAACAGGAATTTGGCAAAACGTTTATAATAAAGACAAATTTATGCAATATATAACAGACGAAGTTAATGCTTTTACTGGGGGCAAATAATATGATGATATTGCTTGGTTTTTTGTGGCTTGGGATTTTAACATCAATAAACCCTTGCCCTCTTGCATCAAACATTGCTGCGATGAGCTTTATTGCAAACAAAGTGTCAAAGCCCGCAACAGTTTTCTTAAACGGATTGTTTTATACCCTTGGCAGAGCTTTGTTTTATATTGTGGTTGGCGCAATTCTTGCCAACGCATTAAACGCGATTCCGCAAGTGTCTATGTTTTTGCAAACTAAAATGATGTATTTTGTAGCTCCATTGCTTATTGTGATTGGTGTTATTATGCTTGGCATATTTAATATCACGTTGCCAAAAATTCAGCTAAACCAAAACAAGTTATCTTTTTTGGCAGAAAAAGGCGTGTTTGGCTCATTTGTCTTAGGCTTTATATTTGCAGCAGCACTTTGTCCCGTTGCTGCTGGGTTGTTTTTCTCAACCGTTATTAGTTCACAAGGTGCAATATTGCCATTAACATTATACGGCATTGGCACAGGCCTGCCTGTTATGTTGCTTGCATTTGTTTTGGCTTTCTCAATAAACAAAATTGGCAATGTGTTTAAGAAAACCCAAGCAATTGAGGTTTATCTTAGAAAAGG
>CAYJIO010000082.1:0-4610 GCA_964370255.1 uncultured Azospirillaceae bacterium | reverse complement strand
CCAGAGGCATATGTGCCAAAAACAGACACATACATAGAAAAAGACAGCTCAATAAATGAGCAAATAGACCGCATGCGCCACGGCGCAACCAGAAACGTTTTGGAAAACGGCAAAGTTATAATCGTTGCATCTGTTTCTTGCATATATGGCTTGGGGAGCGTTGAGTCATATTCATCAATGGCGTTTAAGGTCACAAAAGGCATGGAAATCAACCCCAAAGAATTATACAGAAACCTTGCAACGTTACAATATGAGCGCAATCAACAAAACTTTGTTCGCTCAACATTCAGAGTTAATGGCGATGTTATAGACATATTCCCCGCCCACTTAGAAGACCGTGCTTGGCGCTTGTCTTTTTTTGGTGATGAGATAGAAGAAATTTATGAGTTTGATAACTTAACAGGCGAAAAAACCGCCACTCTATCAGAGATAACCATATACCCTGCCAATCACTATGTAACCCCACGCCCTGCGCTTTCTCAGGCGATGAAGGGAATCCGCGAGGAATTAAAAGATAGGCTTGAAGAGTTTAATAATCAGGGCAAGTTATTAGAAGCACAACGCATTGAACAACGCACTAGATTTGACCTCGAAATGTTAGAAACCACAGGGCATTGCAAGGGAATCGAAAATTATTCAAGATATTTAACAGGCAGAAGCGCAGGCTCTCCACCACCAACGTTGTTTGAATATCTGCCTGATGATGCCATTGTATTTGTTGATGAAAGCCATATTTCCGTCCCTCAAATTGGCGGAATGTATGTTGGTGACAGAAACAGAAAAACCACATTATCAGACTATGGATTCCGCCTGCCAAGTTGTGTTGACAACCGCCCACTTAAGTTTGATGAGTGGAACAATATGCGCGGTCAAACCATTTTTGTATCAGCAACCCCATCAGACTTTGAGCTGCAACAAACAGAAGGAGAATTTGCCGAGCAAGTAATCCGTCCAACAGGACTTTTAGACCCTGTTTGTGTAATTAGGCCTGCAAAAACCCAAGTTCAAGACTTGCTAGAAGAAGTTAAAGAAGTTGTTTCTAAAGGCTATCGCGTGCTTGCCACAACATTGACCAAAAAAATGGCCGAGCAATTATCAGAATACTTAAACGACAATGGCATAAAGGTCAGATATTTGCACTCAGACATAGACACCCTAGAGCGTATTGAGATTATCAAAGACTTACGTCATGGTGTTTTTGATGTTTTGGTGGGTATCAACCTTTTGCGAGAAGGCTTAGACATTCCAGAATGTGCATTGGTTGCAATTTTAGATGCCGACAAAGAAGGTTTTTTGCGCTCAACAAGGTCATTAATTCAGACCATTGGCAGGGCAGCCCGCAACTCTGAGGGCAAGGTTATTTTATATGCAGACAAGATGACAAAGTCATTAGAAGCATCATTAGAAGAAACCGCCAGAAGAAGAGAAAAACAAATTGCCTATAATGTTGCAAACGGCATTACCCCAAAAACAATCAACAAAAAAATTGCCGAAGGCATAAGAGAAGTGTCAGAAATGGACTATGTTGACTTAACCAAAAAAGAGGCAATGTCAGAAAAGCAGCTAGAAAAACTCTTAAAAGATTATAAGAAAAAAATGAATGAGGCCGCAAGGGTCTTGGACTTTGAAACCGCAATGGAATTTAGAGATAAGATAAACAATTTATTAAAGTAATAATCATTTTTATAACTACTCAGCCTCTTTCAAGTCACCCCTTCTTTCTAAAGAAGGGGAATTTTTAGCCCCCTGTGGGACGGTAGACCCGTCTCCTACATAATGACGCAGCAATTGTTATAATTTTTATATGCAGGTGAAATATAAATGATTGGGATTTAGCAATGTGCAGGTGCCTAGAGTTTGTTTTTCTATTATTGCGGTTGTTCCGGTTTTTTGTTTTTGGCATTCTTCATCTGCTAGTTTTTTTACTTCTGCAACTGATGTTGTTAATGAGTTATAACAAACGGCCGGGTTTTTTGGAGTTGATTTTCCGACATATAACGATTCCACCGGATTTCCGGCGTTTCTCTTTCTGTCTATGTATGGTTTTGCAATTGAGCAAGCATTAATAAAAAGGCAAGCAGCCAATATAAAATTTAATCTAGACAATTTATAACTCCTCTATTATATTCACAAAAAATATTATAAGAGGTAAAAATAAAATGACAACAGAAAATAAATATATTGGCGATGATGCGTTTAAAAAGCTTTTGGAACACTACAACTGCCCAACCCCAATATCTGTTATAAAAATGAGGTTTGCAGGCTCTGTTTGTTCTCCAAACTTAAATTTGCGCCCTGCAGAGGTTATAACATCATTTTGGGCTGAGGGTAAAAGCCCTAGGCTTGAGACAAAAGAAGAAGCTGATTTATTTTTTAAGTTTTTTATGGGGCTTTGGGATGAGATTTTTTTAAGCATTTCAAAGAAAAAAATATCTTTGTCAAAACAAAAATATTCAAAAGAGGCTTGCCAACTGCGTTTTGAAGAATTGGAGCTCGGCTTTATAGAAGGCTTTTTTGGCGGGCTTGCAGAGCTTAAGATTCCGCAATATGTTGGTGAGCTGACAAATAATATATCAGAGCTTGCTCTTGCTTATCAAAAAGCAAGCAATAAAGAAACATTTGACAATTTGGATAAAATGAGTATAAAAGCCATTAACTTTTTAATAGAAAATTATTCTAACAACTCAAAAGGAGGATAAAATGGAATTAATGGAAGGCTTATTAAGCAGACGCTCTGTGCGCCAATATGATGAAACAAAAAAAGTTTCAAAAGAAGACATAACAAAAATATTAAAGGCTGCACAATACGCCCCATCTGCTCACAACAAACAAGCTTGGGAGTTTTTGGTTGTTGAGGACAAAGAAATTTTGACTGGGTTGCGAGCAATTCAGCCTTTTACATCATTTGCTAAAGGTGCAAGTTGCATGATTTTGGTTTGTGCAGATACAGATCACGCTTTTGCAAGACCAAAAGAAGGTTGGAGCTATGAAGATATTGACTGCTCTGCTGCCACTCAAAACATTTTATTAGCCGCTCATGCTTTGGGTTTGGGTGCTTGTTGGTGTGGTTGCACTCCAATGACAGCAACGATGGAAAAAACTAAAGAGCTTTTTAATTTGCCAGCAAACATAAAACCTTTTGCTTTTGTTACTATTGGGCACCAAGTTGTTGAGGCAAAACAACCAAAAGAGCGCTTTATAGAAGAAAAAGTGCACTGGCATAAGTGGTAAAACTTATTGTTTATAAATAAAAAGGCGATAGAATCGCCTTTTTTGTTATGCTGCTTTTGTTTGTTTGTTTGCAAATTCATTCATGCAATAGACAATATATTCCAACTCTTCTGTGGTCAAATATGGGTGCATCGGAATGCTTATTACACTTTTTGCCAACTCATCACAAACAGGCATTGCACGGTTTGAATATGCCTTGTAACCAGTTTGTGCGTGAACGGGAATCGGATAATATACGTTGCAAGGTACTCCTTTTTCTGATAAGAATTTTTGCAAGTCATCTCTGTTGTCGCAAGCAATGGTATATAATGCCCAAGCGCTTTGGTTGCCAGATGCAATTTGTTGTCTTTTGTAATATGAGCTTAAGTTGTTGTTGTAAAAATCTGCAGCTCTTTGACGGTCTTTTAATTCTTGGTCAAAGATTTTTAATTTTTGTAATAAAACGGCTGCTTGGAATGTATGCATTCTGCCTGTTATACCAACGCGAACATTGTCATATCTGTTTTCTTGTGACATTCCGTGAACGCGGCAAGATTTTATGATGTTTGCATTATCTTGGCAAGGTGTAAAAATTGCGCCGCCATCACCATAACCACCTAAAGGTTTGGTTGGAAAGAACGATATTGCAGTTGCGTCTGCTAACGTGTCATTGCCAACTTTTTTGCCTTGATAAGATGCACCATAACTTTGGCATGCATCTGATAAGAATTTTAAGTTGTTTTCTTTGGCAATTTTTGCAATTGCATCATATTCACATGGGTTGCCGAAGATGTCTACGGCAATAATTGCTTTTGGGGTTAATTTGCCTTCTTGTTTTGTTTGGTTGATTGCTTTTTGCAAGTCTGATACAGACATATTCCAGCTATTTTTGTCACTGTCAACAAAAACAGGTGTTGCTCCAAGCAAGCAAACAACCTCTGCGGTTGCAACAAACGTCCAAGATGGAACAAAAACAGCGTCTCCTGCTTTGATGCCCCAGCTTAATAGTGCTAAAATAAGAGCATCTGTGCCAGATGCACAAGTCATGCAGTTGCAAGCAGAGCTATATTTTGCCAATGCTTCTTCAAGCTCAGTTGTTTCTTTGCCTTGGCAATATTGGCCGTGGTCTAAGATTGTTTCAAAAGCTTTTAAAATGTTTTCTTTTCCGATAATTTTTTGGGCTGATGGAATGTCAAACAAGTTTATGTTTTTTTGTGGTTTTTGCATTGTGTTATCCTTTTTTATTTTGTTTAATGATAATATACTAAGCAATTAACGCAAATGCAAAACACAAAAAATTTCTTGTTTGTAACAAAAAAAAGTTGAGGAGTTAAATATTTTAAACATGGAGGATGGCTTATCTGCGGGAAGACAACTCCCGCAGAGCCATGACAGTTATT
>CAYJIO010000081.1:0-4640 GCA_964370255.1 uncultured Azospirillaceae bacterium | reverse complement strand
CCATTTGGGCAATGCGCCCGCCAATACTGCGAAAGATGTTTACGCGCTGGCCTCTCGATTTGGGAACATGCGCTCTTTAGCATTTTTCCTTGGGGCTTTCTCGTAAGGCTTTGGCAAGATGTCAGCAGGCATTCCAAGGTCAACAAGTTTCTGCCAAAGAACCATATTCATGCCCTCACGATTAAGCGCATGATGCATACCGGGCCCACTCATTCCCACACGTTCAGCAATACTCACATAAGTAATATTTCTTTCACGCATCCAACCTTTCATACGGTTTGCGCGGGGAATTTCTTGTTCATTGATTTGGCTTGTCATTTTGTACCATCCTTGCTAAAAGCAACTTTTGCGCTGTGAAATATTTTTAACTTAACTTTTTCCTCTGTGAAATATTGTTAAGCTATTTTCTTTCTTATGGCAAGCTATATTTTAGTAAATTGAGGTAAAAAGTGGTATGGATAAATTATTTCTTAGGGTTAGACAAATAGCACACACTATTGCAGGCTCTGAAACAAAACTTGCTGTTGCGCTGGGCTTAACTCAAAGAAAATTCAACGGTTACTTAAACGAAAAAAGTGAAAAAAACCTATGGCAATATTTACCTAAAATACTAGAAATATATCCAGAAGTTAGCAGAGGATGGCTTTATTTTGGCGAAGAAAACCCCATTGCCAAAAAAGATTCTCAAGCCCCCAAAGCCATACCCCTCATAGGTTTTGCCGACTGCGGCGTGCAAGGCTGGCATGGGGCCATGACTATACCCGTGACGGTGTCTGCCCCCACGTGGCATGATAAAATGATAGCGTGCATGGCTAGCGGCGACAGCATGTTACCTGCTGGCATAGGTAATGGCCATATATGCTATTGCGACCCAACCCTTGAACCTGTGATGGGCGAACCTGTATATATAGAGCAAACCAACACCATGAGCACTCTTAAAATTTTTTGCGGAAGGACGGAAAGGGGCGGGAAAGAATACATAGAATTGCAAGGATGGCAAGACATTAAACACGCAAAACTTGTGCAAAAAAAATTTAGCATAAGCATATTAAGTACGGCTATTGCACTTATAGCCCCTGTGGTGTATGTGAGGCGCAGACTGTAAAAAAGCTTGCCAAAAAATAGCATAGGGTATATTGGGCAATAGAAGGAGATTTTTTATGAAAAAACTTTATGCCCTATTTTTTTGCTGTATCATTTTATTTACAACACATATCAATGTAAAAGCAGAACAGTTTTTTGAAACACAACAAAAATATTTTAGCATTAGCAAAGAAGAAATAGCCAAAGAACTAAAAATCAAAGAAATTGACAAAGATATTTTAAAAAATAAAATAGACCTAGATATTAACGGCAAAAAAATACCAACTAATGTTTTTTACAAATTTGAAAAAAACAAACTAAAAATGGTACTTTTAACGCTAACTGGAGACATCCCTACATCTACGTATAACATGCTTAAGTGGCATTTTTTAAAAGAATACAAAAATCCTACCAAAGCAGACTATATAATGGATGACAAAAATGGTTTTTTTTACGAATGGAAAAAAAATGAGTATGTAATTCAATTATTATCTTACAATGATGGAAACTTAGGAATAATTTTTGGTAAAGAAGAAAAAACAGATAAAGTAGATAAATATGAATTCTCACCTATACTTTTAGGCTTTGAAGAAAAATTTATTACTGGAGTTAATGACAGAATAAAAAAAAGAAATATAGAAACATATGCAAACCTTGAAATGATAAAAAACTCAAACAAAAAATATTTATCTGCACATTATAAGTTAAAAAAAATACCAATATCTCTAAAATCTGCTATCGACGAAACAAAAGAGGTGGTCAAATTTATGGTTTTAGAGCTTATAGAAAATGGAATAGACCCATCAAAAGAAAAAATCAACGTAAGCTTACTCCTTTATTTCCCAGAAATTGGAGTTACAGGAAAAAAACTAATGAGAATCTTTGGAGAGGCTGAATATGACCACGAAAAAGATGTGATAACATGGACAAATGTCAAAGATTTATACTAAAATACCCACACAAAAGCCGCCCCAAAGAGCGGCTTTTTTTTTATACAGTTTTTGCCCTCACATTAGGCACGAACGGCAGAAGGGCCTTCCATGGCTTTTGCGGCGTGTCCATGGCTTTGCATAGCTGTGTGGGCGCAAGAGGCCCCATTTTGCGGCATAGGGTAAGCAAAAATATTGCCGCAAGAGCAAGAGGCGTGTTTTTCGGCAATATTTTTGCTTACCATTTGTGCATAATACAATACGGCATAGGCGTTTTTTAGCAGCTCCATATCGTGGCAATCAAGGCCGCCGATGTTGTCTTGATTACAGGTATGGATTTCTTCAATGGTTTTTTGGGCAAAGGCTTCGGATTCGGGGCATTCGCTGACAATCCACGCGTCCATGGCGTGCTGGCTTTTATAGGCTTTGGTCATGAGCTATTCCTTTATTTTGGGTGTTTTCTGCCAATTGGCGGGCAATGGCCATGATGGGTTCTATATCGTCTTTACTAAAGGCAAGGCCGGCAAGCATTTTTTCGGCCCAGGGCTTTAGTTTCAAATCTTCCACGCGCAGCGTGGGCACGGCCTCAAAGGCTCCATGCAAGGCGGCCTCTGCCAACTCTACATCAATGGCCCCATCATCATCGGCAAGGCCAATATTTTTGGCCATGGTGTAATATTTATCGGTGAGGGTATCTACAAGGCGATCGGCGGCAGGGCTATCGGCCACGCCCACCATTGCGCCCAGGGCAAAACGTTGCATAGTATCTTGTATTGCAGGCAATAGCACATGAGACACCACCCTTACCACAAAAGTTTTTTGGTTAACTTTAGACAGCTTCATTTTTTCGGCTCCTTATTTTTTTCATGGGGATAGAGGGGGGGGATGTACACTCCCCCCGTATGTTGTGGTGCATTAAGCACCGGAGCCGCTAACCATCGGTGCCTGTACAAAAGGTGCCGTTTTTGGGAGGGCAACACACTTTATTGCTAGGCACAACAGGGCCATCATAATTGCGAATGCAATTGTTGGCTACGCCGCGCAAATATTCCACCTCTGTAACCACATCGGGGCAAATTTGGCTGGCATCAAGCACCTTTTTATTGCGCACAAAATTGCAATCGGCATAAGCCTTGCTTTCTTTATCACCCAAGATGCGACGCTCTTGCTCGTATTCAAAGCGCATGTCTGCTTGCTTTTCCCAGCACTTACGGGCATCACTTTCACGATGGAGCAGGCTGTAGAATTCTTCGCGGTTGCGCTCATCGCCTTCTTTGACGGCATGAGCAAGAGCCTTAAGGCGTTCTGCGTTAACAGCCTCATTTTTTTGCACTTCGCACAATTCTTTGCTTTGCAATTCTGTGATACTTTGCAGGCGCTCAATGTCTTTTTGCATACCTTGGCGTTGGCATTCGCCCACGGCTGCGGCAACAGCGCGAACTTGATTTTGATAAATACCAAGACCCACGCCATCGGCATAGCGTTCTGCGGTGATTTGCGCCAATTTGTCGGCGGTGGTCATTTCGCAGTTTTTTTGATTGCCGTTACTGGCCATCCACGCCGTCAGCAGAGGCAAGATAACCTCAAGACCCATGGCATTGCCATTATTGGCAGCAGCAGTTTCACGGCGGCAATAAGCTTCTGCTTCAGAGCGGCGGCCACTGCGCACCATATCCCAAATACCGTGCAGCACCTCAAGACCAAGAGCAACTCCACCAAGCACCACACCGGTTGTGGCCAAGCCTTTTTTAGCATAGCGATTATCATTGGTATCGCGATCATCTTGACAGTTACGTGTGTATGTAGGCATAAAACTCTCCTATTTTTGTGCCGGCCAAAAAAAAAGATGGCCATGCGTTTTGGCCATCTTTGATGAGTAAGCTTTTTTATGCCAGCTACCCATGCACATGAGTGACATTTCTTACATATTTCTTGAAATTTTTTCGGAAATTCCAAGAAAATCCAAAACTTTTTGGATTATATATGGGCTTGGTTTTCCATGCTGTATAAGAGTCAAAGTGCTTTTCGGTGTGGAAAGCTCAAAATAGGCCCCGCACTCTTTGCATCGCCATAGCGATAAACGCGGAGCCTCTAAATCATGCCCCACGTAAGCCGTGGGGTTACTACGTTTACAAGACAGGGCAAAAGTAGAGCATTCCGGGCATATAGGGACGACACGTGGCATGCTTTACTCTTATTTTGCTTTGGCTTTGCTACTGCGCTCTTGAGAAAGATCTATAACTTTACCAAGTTCCCAATGTCGCTTACTGATACGTTCCGCGTAATTTTCTACACGGAAAAACATGTAACAATTTAAGCCCATGGATAAAAGTAAAGCAAGCACAAGCAAAATAAACCACAGCTTTTGCCATTGCAAAGCAGACACAATACCCGTGGAGTAAAGCCTAATAAGCTCTAAAAATTGCGTGTTTAAGTCGCCTTTTCCGCTTTGACTATCTAAATTGACGACTTGTTGATTACCTTTTTCGTTGATATTATCCATAACTCCCCCCTTTTTTTTTTCTTTTGCATAGTAAACTATTTTTTTGACAAAAAAAGGGGCTTTATTGCCAAAAACACAGAATGTCTTTTATTCTTTTATGCCGTGTTTAATTCTATCAGCCACTT
>CAYJIO010000080.1:0-4642 GCA_964370255.1 uncultured Azospirillaceae bacterium | reverse complement strand
CTAAAATAACACAACAAATTTTGGCACAGAAATTGCATGGTATAAGCAAAGATTAATCTATTTAGGACTTTATATTATGGAAGTTGTTGAAAACTCTAGTTTAAGTGCGTTATTTAATAACCAAAAATTTAAGGCAACAGGTGCGAATGCTGTTGCAATGCAATCTAGCTTTATTGCAGAGCTTGACATGAGCGTTAATGCTGCAGAGGTTGCAAACAATACTTTTGAAGAAAAGCCAATTGAGCCAAGCAAGAATGACAAGCCTGTTATTAATGAAGAGGCAAGTTCTTCTGAAAAAGAAGATTTAGAAGGCTCTGTAAAAGAAGCAAAAGAGGCAAAAGAAAACAAACAAACAAAAAACCAAGATGAAACAAATGTTGCAAATGAGACTCCTTATGAGCAAAATGTTGATAACAAAAAAACAACAGATAAAAAAATTGATAGTGCAAAAATAGATAACACTTTGGAGAATGCAAATGCTAATGAGGTGGCTGGCCAAGATGTTGGCGATGAGATATCTGGAATCAAAGCAAGGGATATTAAAAATGAAGGGGGGCAAGATGGCATTAAAGCCGATAAAAAAACTAGCCAAGAAATCTCCCAAAATCAAACAATTGTTCCAGAAGCTGAAGCTTCGAAAAATATTGAGGTTTCTCCTCAGGTGGTACAGGTAGCGCAAGCACAAGTTGCTACTCAAGATGGTGCTTTGCAAGAAACTGAGGCAGCCACTGAAGACTATGCGATAGCTAAAACCCAATCTAGCCATACAGAAAGTGTTTTTGGCGGAGAGAGTGGTGAGTTAATAGAGCTTGCAGAAACACAGCAAGCGCAAAAAAGCCCAGAGGTCAAAGCTCAAGAGCAAGCTATTGCACAAAAAGTTGCGAATCCTGATGCAAAAATAAATATAGAAGTTGAAGTTGAGCAAGCTGGGTTTGACTTTTCTGCACCAAAGGTTGTTATTGCAGACACCCCTGCAAAAACAGAGTTAAAAACACAAGAAGCAACTCCTCAGGCAACTCTGGGGCAAACAACAACTCCGCAAGCAATAGCGCCAGATGCAACAAAGGCAATAGCTGGCAACGTGCAAAATATCAACACACAGACAGCTGATGTTGCAAACAAAGCACAGACAAACAACATTGCACCAATTGGGCTTGAAGTTGCAAATAAGACATCGAAATTTAATGAGGCTGCAAATACTCAAAAAACAGCAAACAATGATAACTTAAAAGCAACTAGCAAAGAGGTTATAGACCAGATTAAAGTTAATATTACAAAATCTGCGGTTAAAGGGGTTGATGTTATCGACATCAAGTTAAAGCCAGAAGACTTGGGCGAGCTTTCTATAAAAATTGAATTAAAGAAAGAGGACGGCAGCGCTAATATTGTGATTTCTGCAAGCAACAAAGAAACATTAGAGTTATTGCAAAAAGATGCGGCCAATTTGCAAAAAGCTTTTGAAGATGCAGGTTATAAAATGGGTGAAAACTCGCTTAGTTTTTCTGAACAAGGGCAAGAACAAAAACAAGAAAATGCTCAAAAACAAGCTAGGATGAATTTTATGGCAGACGCATTAAGCGAACAACAAGAAGAAGAAACAATTTATCAAGGCAATGCTGCCTTAAATATAAAAGTATAGGGGAATAAAAAAATGGTAGATGTTACATCAATTACAGGGTATTCAGCAACGTCACAACAAGTATATGAAGATAAAAATCAATTATCTGCTGATATGAATACTTTTTTAACTCTATTAACAACACAACTGCAATATCAAGACCCTATGGACCCAATGGATACGGCTCAGTTCACACAGCAACTTGTGCAATATTCTCAGGTTGAGCAATCAATTGCGCAAAATGAAAAACTTGATGAGCTTTTGTTATTAAATGTGTCTAACCTTGGGGCGCAAGCGGTGTCGTATATTGGTAAAAGCGCACAAGTTTTGGGCGATGTTATGCCTCTTGAAGATGGCATGGCAAAAGCAACATATTCTTTGGATAAAAACGTTACATCAACAACAATTACTGTTAAGGCAATGGACGGGACAATCGTTTATTCTGAATCAGGAAACGTTGAGGCAGGCAATCATGACTTTGAGTGGGACGGCAAAGACAGTGGTGGCACACAAGTTGAAGATGGAGCATATCAAATTATTGTTTCTGCAAAAGTTCCTGATGGAGAGACGGCTGCACAAGTTACAACAACTGTTTTTGGAAGAGTAACTGGTGTTGCAAGTGACGAACAAGGAGTTTATGTTGGCCTTGGTGATGCGGTTACAGCAACGCTTTCTGACATCTTAACAATTAGAGAAGGTGATTATTTGAAAGCTGAGGAAGATACAACAACAGGTGAAAGCGAAACTGAAGATACCACCACAGAAGCACCATAAGCTTATTTTTTTCTGTTTAGCGCTCTGTATAAGTCAGGGCGCATAAACTTTCCTTGCCAAAGACCACGTTTGTTTTCTTTGGCAATTTTTTCTTGTTGTTTATATTTAGCAGAGTAATAAGAAAGAGCCCAACCAGATAAAACCATCTCTTTATTAACATCATCACAAACAACTATTGGGCGTTTGTATCTGTCTTTGGTTATTTCTTTGCAATTAACGGGTTTTTTTAAGAGGCTTTCTAAGTGCCTTGTTGCAATTTTTCCACAATTGTATTTTTTGCCTTTGGCGTTTATGCAAGTTTGATGATATTCTGGTGCATCTATGCCAAACAACCTGACATCTTTGTTGTTATAAAGTATGCTATCTGCATCAATTGCTGTTGCATAAAGCATTATAATGCTTGCTAAAAATTTTTTCATATATATACTCCGGTGCAAGGAGTATATAAAAGAATGGTAAAAATTTCAAGCCTAATTGAAGGGCACAAACAATTTTATAAGAAATATTTTGTTGATAGCCCAAATGTTTATCAAAAATTGCTAGAAGACGGGCAGTCACCAAAAACGCTTGTAATTGCTTGTAGCGACTCAAGAGTTGATCCTTCAATTATCTTAAACACAAACCCCGGAGATATTTTTGTGATTAGAAATGTTGCAAACATTGTGCCTCCGTATGAAAATGAAGATGTTGGTTTTCATAGCACATCTGCTGCCATTGAATATGCTGTTTTGGGGTTAAAGGTCGAGAATATCGTTGTGCTTGGTCACTCTGATTGCGGGGGAATTAAAACCTTGGTAACCGATAATGAGAATAATCATACCTTTATAGACAACTGGCTATACATTGTTGAAGAGGCAAAAAAATATGCCATTAATCAAGGTGGAGATTTTAAGGACATCTGCCATTGCTGTGAAAAAGAGGCAATAAAAAAGTCTATAAAAAACTTGCAAGGTTTTCCGTTTATTAATGAAAACAAGGTTGAGCTACACGGCTGGTATTTTAACCTGCAAACAGGAATGATAGAAAATATTGTATAAGTTAATATTTTTATTTGTTATTTATAAAAAATATATTTATGATTATAAAAAAATGAGGTTTAAGTAATGAAAAAACTATTAATTATTGCAATGATATTAATGAATACGGGCTGCTATTTTAAGGGCAAGTCTTTTTCTGATGTGTTTTATGATGTGAAAAATAGTTTTAATCCATCTTATGAGGCAAAGGCACAGTTAAACACAGACAACGCAATTGTTGTGTGTAGAGCAAAGCAGTGTGCTCCTGCAAAAATCTCTATGTCAAAAGAATATATATATAATTCTTTGTTGCAATTGTTTGAAAATAATAGCAAGTCAACAGCTTTAATTTGCCAAGGCTCTCCAACTGCTCACGCATGTTTAGAAAATTATGTAACTGTTCCTATAAAGGTTGGAATTACGCCTGCAAATATGTATATAGACTCGGTTAAAATCTCTGATGTTAATATTAAAAAAGGCTCTCAAAAAATCAACCTTTTATTAAACTATAACGTTACTTTCAATGGGCAATCTCCTGATTGCACAACAGCTGATGCAATGATTTATGCAAAAACGCCTGAGCACGTTCTTTTAGAAGACAATAATTTTACGTGCCAGATGACATCTGTTGGCAGAACAAGTATCTCTACTGTTTTTGCAATTGATTATATTGATCTTGATTATGGCTTTATTGGCGGATATTATTCTATTGGTTTGTCTGGCCCTGCTTATGGTGGCGGCAGCGGATATATGCTAATCAGACTTATGAAAGATGCTTATCCTTTATCTCCTGAATTGACATCAAAAGGAGCGTATGAGCTAAAAGAAGCTGAAGGGCTTTATGGCATAAAACTTGCTGATGATAATGCTGACGATGGGCAAGAAAATTCTAATGTAAAAGTTTTTCCAATAAATAAAAAATAATGCTTGCCATATTATAAAAACTGTTTTATACTATAGTCATAGAGGAAATACTGTCTTGCTCGTATATATGCAATTCTTTCGGGCCAACATTATTTTAACGGGAGCTGTCTCTGAGCAAATCGTGGTTTGTTTATATGGTGCCCACCTTGCTAGTCAAGGTTCGATTTAGAAACGCAGTCTAGTACGGCAAAATGGTTTTCCTCCTTTTTTTTCAAACTCCCTTTTTATGGGAGTTTTTTTGTGCGTATTTTTTGTCAAAAAAAGGTCTTTACTTTATCTTAATTTTGTGATATTATTATAATAATAAATA
>CAYJIO010000079.1:0-4841 GCA_964370255.1 uncultured Azospirillaceae bacterium | reverse complement strand
GACTATTCAGCCCCCTATGGCACAATCGCCAAAGCCCCCTTAAGCGGCATATACAAACCAAATGGCGCAGGAAGCATTAGAATATATGATGCAAAAACAGACATCACAGCAGAGTTTCATCACTTGTTTTGCATTCCATCAGAATTAAAAAGCGGCGACTACGTCAAAAAAGGAGAAACAGTTGGCTGGGTGGGCAACACCGGCCAATCCGCAGCCCCACACATGCACATAGGTTTTTTTGGAGGCACAAGCAAACCAGCATCAAGAACAGGTTATCTAAACCCCATGGCAAACCAAACCAACAAAGAGTTTTGCGACCTACCAGAAGACGCCTGCTACAATCCTGCATTAACGCATCCAGATGCTTCCAAAAGTAATCAAACATTTACAAAATGTGGCACGGGTGAAACTGTCACCCCAACAACAGGAGAAGACGCAGGAGGAAGCACCCAAACAGCAGATCCATCTTCATCATCTGGCGACAACAAAGACACATCTGGCGGCGGCAAAGAAACATCTGATGGCATATATACATACGAAGGTACAGTTCCAGACGCCTTAGGAAAAGACAACAAAAAATGCTCCCCTTCAAGATTCTTAGACATATTCTCAACCTGTCTTCTTTGCAACTTATTTACAATCGTTTATAATACCGTAAGCGGCGTTGCTGCACAAGCATATGCAACATTTGCAACCCCTGTTATAAACGTCTTAATCGTATCACTTGCAATATGGATTGCCTCACAAGTCCTCCCTTTTGTAGCAAGCTTAAAAGAAAAAAAGGCATCAGAGTTATTAATGACCGTTTTAAGACAACTGTTCTTAGCTTTTATAATAATCACATTCTTAAAAACTGGCGGTCTAGGATTCTTCTCATATATAATGGAGCCCATTTTTGAAACTGGCTTTGAGCTTGCCCAAACACTGCTTGTAACAAACGAGCCTTGCACCAATGACTACGGCATAAAAACCCCAGAAGAAGGCGGCGGTCTTCCTGTTTCTATGGGCAACAATGTCGTCTGCGTCATCTCTCAGCTCCAAGCATCTATCCAAACCGTTTTAGCCTTAGGACTAACAAGTATTTGCATAGCATTTTTCTTAAAAGCAGATGGCATTCCAATTTTGCCAAACTTCGCATACCTATTAACAGGGCTATTGCTATTGTTGGGCGGGTTGATGCTTTTGGTTGTCTTTCCATTTATTGTTCTAGACTCAATCCTCCAACTGGGTGTTGCGGTTTCTTTGTTGCCTTTTGCAATGGCGTCATTCTTATTTAAGTCAACAAAAAAATATGCAATGAATGTCTGGACATCCTTTATGAGCATCGTCTTCAACTTTGTGTTTTTATGCCTATGCTTAATGATAATCATAAAACTAATTGAAGTAAACGTTTCAAAAACTCTATACGAGTCCATAAAACTATCTTTTGAAGAAGACAACTTTGGCGATTTATTAGAAGTAATAGGTTGGGAAAGCGCTCTGTTTCTTAAAATTTGCTTCATCTTTATTCTTTCAAAAGCAGTTTTAGACGAGGTCAATAGTTTTGCATCACAATTTGCTGGCGGCGACGGCTTCAAGCTAAATCTTTCAACAAAAGCAGGTGGTGTCGTAGCAGGCATTGCGGGCAAAGTTGGCAAAAGAGCCATCTTAAAACCGATGAAGGCAGGCTCAATTATTTTGGGCAGAAGAGCTTATGCTGGTTTTTCAAGAATGCGCACCCAACAAAGAGCAAACTACCAAAGAAGCTATTATGACAACCTAAAAAAAGCAGGATTCGTAGATAAAAACGGCGTTTACGATGACGGCAAAGTAAAAATGTATAAAAATGACAAAGGCGAGCTAATAAAAGAAACAAAATCCAAAAACAAAGTCATAACAAAAACCTATAGCTATGACGCTCAAGGTCGCTCAGTCAGATCCGTAGAAACTCAAGATATCAGAGAACAAAAAAGAGCAAAAAAAGCTCTAAAAAGAGCGATGAAAAGAGGAACTGAGACCATAAATAAAGATGGCTCAAAAACATATACATATCAAGGGAAAGTGATGGGAATGGGCATCTCTCCTCGTCAATTTAGTGTAACCGTCTTTGATAATGGTGATGTAATCAGAAGCTATACCAACACCATAACAGGAAAAACCACCTCAAAAACATTCAAAAACAACCCTTCAAAAAAAGTAGAAGTTCAATCATATGACAAAAGAGAATATAAAGAATATGACAAAGACGGCAACTTAGTTTCTGAAACATCAGAAAACGTTGGCAAAAATGATGATATTATCAATAGCGATGGCATCATAAATCAAAAAGTAAAAAACAAACTAGATAAAAACATCAAAGACTTAGAAGATAAGCTAGACAAAGAAACAGATGCCAACAAAAAAGCAAATATTCAAAGACTAATAAAAGAAGAAAAACAAAAAGCAAACAAAACATATGCAACAACAGTTTTAAAAAAGACCTTGTCTTATGAATATTTTGAGGCAAACAATATTGGCTACGCAAAACAAGAAATAACATCAACCGCCAATGAAACAAAGATGACAGAAACAATGGCAGACAACTCAACAAAAGAATACAGAATTACAACTGGTGCAAATAATCGCGCCATAATAGATGTTGAGCACAAACAAAACAATGGAGAAATATATAAGCTAACAACAGATAGCGTTATACAAAAAAGGCAGATGACAACAAATGGCGACACCTCCTCAAACTTTGGCCTAAAAAATGCTCATAAAATTAATGCCTTAAACTCAGAAAGCAAAAAAATAAAAGCCATTATAGAAGAGATTAAAAGATCTGCCATGACACAAGCAGACAAAGATGAGGCTCAGCAAGCTTTAATCCAAAGAGTTAAAGACGGCAAAAAAATAATAAGCCTAAAGGCATTTAAGTAACACAAAAAAAACTCCGCAAGCATATAACCGCTTGTGGAGTCTTTACTTACTTTATAAAAGTAGTCATAGAACTACTTGTCCAAAAACTAACGCTGTCTTCTTCTACATTATAGTCAAGACCAATAAAAGATTGAGTAATAACATCGCATTTATTTTCAATAACAACCATTTCTTTTTGCGCATTAATAAAAAAACAACTATATCGCCCGTCTCCAGAGATAATATCAGGTTCGCACAACTCACCATAGGTATCTGTAATCTCATAAAAAATTACAACCTTTCCTTTTTCCATACAAATGTATGCCAATTTCTCTGAGCACCAATCGCCCAAACACAAAAAGTCTAGTTGCTCAGCTAGTGCCACCTCTCGATTTTCATCAGTTTTTAAGAGGCGCAATTTTCTTTCTTTTTCAAAGGCTATAAACCTTTCTCTAATTTTTTTCATTTTCATTTTTATTAAGTGAATAATTTTTTACACACAAACAATAGCCCACCCATGTTTTTTGTCAACTTTTTTTTATTGCAACGCAAAAAATATATACTATAATTAAAAAAAACAACCTCACACTCCCCTCCCTATCTTACAGGAAGGTGTCTGAGAACCAACCTCATTTTCCTCCCCCCTTGCGGGGGAGGTGTCTTGAAAAGACGGTGGGGGGTATAAAAGGAAAATAACAATGATTGATAATCAAGAAGTTAAAAAAATTGCGTTTTTATCACGCTTAAAAATAGAAGACGAAAAACTAACCGCATTTGGCCAAGAGTTCAACAACATCATGGGCTGGATTAATGAGATTGCCGAGCTAAACACAGATAACATAGAGCCCCTAACCTGCGTAAATGACACTCACATAACATTGCGCCCTGATGAGGTTTTAGAAGGCAACCAAAAAGATGCAATTTTAAACAACGCACCAAAACAAGAATTTGGCTATTTTACAGTTCCAAAGGTAGTAGAATAATGAAAAACATAACAATAAAAAAAGCCTTAGAAGGTCTTAAAAACAAAGAATTTTCTGCAACAGAATTAACAACCTCATACATTGCAAACATTAATGCCAACAAAGACATAAATGCCTATGTCACAACCACAGAAGAGCATGCATTAGCTCAAGCAAAAACTGCTGATGAAAATTATGCAAATGGCTCTGCACGTTCTCTTGAAGGCGTGCCACTGGGCATCAAAGACATCTTTTGCACCAAAGGCATTAAAACAACCGTCTGCTCAGAAATCTTATCAAACTTTACCCCAGAATATGAATCAACCATCACTCAAAAACTTTGGGACAAGGGTGCAGTTTGCCTTGGCAAACTTAATATGGATGAATTTGCAATGGGTGGTTCTAATGAAAAGTCTTTTTTTGGCGCAGTTAAAAACCCCTTAAACAAAGAGTGTGTTCCTGGGGGCTCATCTGGTGGTTCTGCAGCAGCAGTTGCTGGCGACTTGTGCGTTGCATCTCTTGGCACAGACACAGGTGGCTCAATCCGCCAACCTGCAGCATATTGTGGCATCGTTGGCTTAAAGCCCACTTATGGCAGATGCTCAAGATATGGCATCATTGCATTTGCATCATCACTTGACCAAGCAGGCCCAATGACAAAAACAGTTGAAGATAACGCAATTTTATTTTCTCACATGGCTGGCCATGACAAAAAAGACGCAACTTCAGTTGATATGTCAGTTCCTGATTTTACACAATTCTTAAACCAAGACATCAAAGGCCTTAAAATCGGCATTCCAAAAGAATATAAGGCAGAGGGCACAAGCCAAGAAATTATAAAAATGTGGGAAAAGGGCATTGACGCTCTAAAGAAAAGAGGCGCAGAAATCAAAGAAATTTCATTGCCTCACACCCAATATGCACTTGCAACATATTATATCTTAGCTCCAGCAGAAGCCTCTTCAAACTTGGCACGTTATGACGGTTTGCGCTATGGCAAAA
>CAYJIO010000078.1:0-4993 GCA_964370255.1 uncultured Azospirillaceae bacterium | reverse complement strand
TTTTTTGTTGACTTATTATAATTATTGTTTATGATTCGTTTTAGAGCCTTTCCCGATTAGGTAGAATATGCTTTGTTGCTCGCCTTTTGCTTCTTGCTTTTTGGCTTTTCTCTTTAGCTAGAGCCCACTAGCTTGCATCAAAAAGCCAAATTCAAAAAGCAAAATTCTTCACAAAAGAGAATCTATCTAAACGGGAAAGGCTCTAGTGGCTATCTTTGTATTGACCATAAGGCACTTACACAAAAAATATCGCTTTATGGAAGATATTAGATTTTATCGGTTATGAAAAATCTTTGATAGTTGCGGATAACAAATATTGCCTAAAGAGGCGAAAAGGATTTTATATAATGACAAAAAGAATGTTGATGGACTGCACGCATGCAGAAGAAACGCGTGTAGTTATTATTGATAATAATAAACTTCAGGACGTTGAGTTTGAAACAATAAATAGAAAGCCGATTAAAGGTAATATATATATGGCAAAAGTAATGAGGGTTGAGCCCTCCTTGCAAGCTTGCTTTGTTGATTATGGTGGGAATCGTCATGGGTTTTTGGCTTTTGGAGAGATTCACCCTGATTATTATAATATATCTGATGAAAAGCTGGCAGAAGTAACTCAAGAGGTTGAGGCGTCTCTTGAGGCAAAAAAGAATCGCAATAAAAAAGTAAAAGAAGAAGATGTTAAGCCAGAAGTTGAGGCTGAGGCAGTTGAGGTCGTTGAGGCGTCTGAAAATGCAGCTGCGGAAGCAAAAAAGCCTGTTAAAAAAACAAGAAAGCCAAAGAAAAAAGCTGAGGAAGTTGTTGAGGCAGAAACGCCTAAAGAAGCTGAAAAAGAAACTGAGAAAGAAGCTTTTGTAGAAGAAGATAAAGAAAACAAAGAAGATAAGCCAAAGAAGAAAAAATTTGTTAGAAGAAAAGCTGTTGATAAAACAACAGAGATTGCTTGTGCAACAGGATGTGAAGAAGACGTTGTTGTTGAGAATGTTATAATAGAAGACACAAATAACGATGAAGATGAAGTAGATGAAGACGACGAAAATGACAATGATGAAATTGTTAAAAAACTTATGATTTCAAAAAAGCTTTTTTATTCTCATAAAATTCAAGAAGTTATAAAAGAAGGACAAATCTTGCTTGTGCAGGTTGTTAAGGAAGAACGCGGCAATAAGGGTGCTGCATTAACAACGTATTTGTCTATGGCTGGTCGTTACTGCGTGTTGATGCCAAATAAAGTAAAAAGCGGTGGTGTTTCTAGAAAAATTACTAATCAGTCAGACAGAAAACGCTTGAAAAATGTTGTTGGAGAATTGCCCTTGAACTCTGATATGTCATTAATTGTTAGAACTGCTGGTGAGGAAAAAACCAAGCAAGACATTACAAGAGATTATAACTATTTGATTAGGGCATGGAACAAGGTTAGAGAAGCTGCGCTTAAAGTAAAAGCGCCAGCAATGATACACGAAGAAGGAAATTTGATTAAGCGCGCGCTTAGAGATATGTATAGCAAAGAAATTTCTGAAGTTGTTGTTGATGGCTATGATGGTTATAAAACTGCAAAAGAATTTTTTAAGATTTTAGCCCCACATAACTTAAAGAAAATAAAACTTTATAAAAACTCTGATTTGCCAATGTTTCAGCGCTATCAGGTGGAAGGACAACTTGACAAGCTCCATGACCCGGTCGCTCAACTTGAAAGTGGTGGTTATATTGTTATTAACCCAACAGAAGCATTGGTCTCAATAGATGTTAACTCTGGCAGGGCTACAAAAGAAAAAGATTTGGAAGAAACAGCATTAAAAACAAACCTAGAAGCTTGTGATGAGATTGCAAAACAACTTAGAATTAGAAACCTTGCTGGGCTTGTTGTAATAGATTTTATTGATATGGACGAGCATAAACACAATAACGCCGTTGAAAAAAGAATGAAAGAAGCCTTAAAGCAAGATCGCTCTAAGGTTCAAGTTGGCAAAATGAGTATATTTGGGTTGCTTGAGTTGTCTAGACAACGTATGCATTCTTCTTTTTTTGAAAGCACTTATCAGTCTTGCCCACATTGTCAAGGAAGAGGGATCGTTAGATCTAAGCATTCTTGCTCTATGATGATATTAAGGGCTATTGAAGAAGAAGGCTCAAAAAACAGAAGCTCAAAGCTAAATCTTTGGGTGCCAACAGATATAGCAATTCATTTGCTTAATGCAAATCGTAAAAAAATAGGTATGATGGAAGATAAATATAGTCTTGAAGTGTGCATATATGCAGATGATTCTATCTTAAACGTTAATGATTATAAAATGGAAAAAATAAAAATCGCCAAACAAGAGGCTGTTGAGCGCACAGAAGTTGAGGACTTTGCAAAACAAAATACACAAAAACCTGAAGAAGCTGTCGTTGAGGATGTGAGTGTTGATTCAAAAAGAAAAAACTCAAAGTCTAATTGGTGGAAAAAACTGGTTAAAAGCTAATAATATGATAAAATTGTTAATGTGCTTTTTGTTTTTTTCTTTTAATGTTTTTGCAAACGATGTTTTTTTAGAAGAAAACAAAGCTTGTAATAACAAAGTTGTTATAAATAAAATAAAAGAGCAGATAGAAAAAAATAGTCAGCTTAATGCGAGTGTCTCTGAGATTAGGGCGAATAAATTGTTGTTAAAAGACCTTAACAACTTTGCGCCAGATAAGAACTTTAATAATGAAGACAATTATTTGTTGTCTGATGAGCTTTTTATGTTAAAAATAAATGAAAATATGTCTTCATATAAAATTTGTAGAAACAAAGATATGTTTATGTTGTTATATGAAAAAGATTTGTTTAATTATGCACAAGTATTTCTTGGCAATAAAAAAATATTAGATGTAAAATATTAGAGCCTTTCCCGATTAGATAGAATATGCTTTATTGCTCGTCTTTTACTTTTTGCTTTTTGACTTTTTTCTTTGTGGAGAGCCTACTCCACGGCATCAAAAAGCCAAATTCAAAAAGTAAAATTCTTCACAAAAGAGTATCTATCTAAGCGGGAAAGGCTCTAGAATTTGCAAGGTTTTTTTATTTGTTTTAAATTTTTTTTTGATATTAACCTTTTATTAGCAATTTATGTATAAAATCAAAATCAGCAATAAAAAACTTAATTATGTAACTGTTTTTTATGTTATTAATCGCTTGCAGATACAGGATGTGTTTGCTTGTATAACAAAATTCACAGAAGGAGAATATAAAAATGGCTGATATTAACTTAACCGCATCGATGAGAACAAACTTATTGTCTTTGCAAAACACTGAAGACTTAATGGATATGACATCTGAGAGACTTTCAACTGGTTTGAAAGTAAACTCTGCTCTTGACAATCCATCTTCATTCTACACTGCACAAGGTTTGTCTAACCGTGCAAATGACTTGTCTGCTTTGATGGACAGCATGGGTCAAGGTATTTCTACTTTGAAAGCAACTGACGAAGGTTTAACTTCTATTACTGCTTTCGTTGAACAAATTGATGCGATTGTTGGAACAACAGCTGAGTTGGTGCCAGATGCTGAAGCTGCTTTGACAGCAAATGTTACTTTAGCAACAGCAACTGCAGACGAAGATATTACTATGGAAATAGATGGCAGAGAATTTACTGTTGCTATCGAAAATGGTGATACAGCTGCTGATATTGCTGACAAATTGCAAGATACATTAGGCGATGCTTTCTCTGTTGCAGACGACGGTGCAATTACTTATAATGGTTCAAGCTCTGTTGAAGTTGAAATCACTGGCGGAGCTGCTGTTTCTGCTCTTAATGGCGGTGCAGTTGGTGATCCTTTCGCGTTCAAATCTGAGCAAACTGGCCGTGCTGATGCATTAGGTCGTGTAAATGATATCTTAATCCAAATTGATAACATGGCTGGTGATGCATCTTATAAAGGTGTTAACCTTCTTGATGGTAAAGGCAATGACTTGACTGTTTACTTCAACGAAGACAGAAGCTCTGCTCTTAAAATTGACAATGTTGATGCTACATCTCAAGGTTTAGGCTTGAATGGTATTGATACATTGGCAACAAATGAAGATGTTAATGCTGCATTAACTACTGTTGATAAAGCAATTGATACTCTTCGTAATATGGCTAATGACTTTGGTAACCAATATGCTATCGTTCAAAACTGGGAAGACTTTACTGACAATATGATTAACACATTGACAGAAGGTGCTGACAAATTGACATTGGCTGACATGAACGAAGAAGGTGCAAATATGCTTGCTCTTCAAACTCGTCAACAATTGGCAACAAACTCTTTGTCTATGTCTTCTCAAGCTGCACAAGCAGTATTAAGATTATTCTAATCAGAAGACTTAAGATAAACAAAGCAAAAAGAGAGAGAGAGGCAAATGCCCTCTCTTCTTTTTTTAAAAGTTTATATAATTGGCATCTACTAGGAAATCTTCTTGCTCGTGTACCTTTATGTACACGTCACAAGTAGACTTCCGTCGTATATACCTAATTCTATAAACTTTTGTGAGTGACTCATATAATTGGTATTTACTAGGAAATCTTCTTTATAAAACTTATATAATGCATTATCTAGAGCAAAAATTGCAGATAAAATGCTCAGTCATGTACCTTTGTGTACACTCCCTCACATTTTTCTTTATTTTCACTTTATCTAATACATTCTCTAAGTTTTTAAGGATTGAAGAATGCATTATCTAGAGCAAAAATTGTAGATAAAATGCTCAGTCATGTACCTTTGTGTACACGTCGCAAGTAGACTTCCGTCGTATATACCTAATTCTATAAACTTTTGTGAGTGACTCATATAATTGGCATCTTTGACTTAAAGGCAACAACTAATACGCACTGAGGGTCCGTTTAAACATAGAGGATTGCTTATCCTCGGGATATTCATCCACTCGGAGCCATGACATTTTTTTGCGGTTAATCGCAAGGTTATTTCCATTCTTATTTTATATAAACTTTATTAAATAAAATCCGCCGATTAAGAGTATAAAGAACA
>CAYJIO010000077.1:0-5066 GCA_964370255.1 uncultured Azospirillaceae bacterium | reverse complement strand
ACCCAAGCCCTTTCTCTTGTTTTCTTCCCCCCTTGCGGGGGAAGTGGCACCCAAGGTGCCGATGGGGGGTATAATATTCTCACCCACATCTTCAAGCCTCAAAAGCAAACACACCTCCACCCCGTCATTCTCAAGCCTTTCGGCTTGGGAATCCATAGTGAGTCAAAATAATGAAAAAAGCCATCTTAGCAATCATCATCATAATTATTTCAAGCTTCTTCTTATATCCCTCAAAAGAAGAGCGCATACTTAATAACTCAATCTTAAAAGAACAAACATTCACCCCAGATATATCAGAAGTAACAGCCCCCAAAACAAACATAAAGGCATATCTTTTCAAAGAAACAACTAACCCAATTATTGCAATAGACCTATTGTTTAAGAATTCAGGCCACGCCCAAAGCCACATAACAAACTTTATCAATGAGGCAATAACAGACAACAAAGAATTGCAAAACGCACTAGAAATCAACGCGATAGGCTTGAGCTTTTCATCAACACTTGACGATTTTTCAATATCTATCACAACTCCCAAAAAGTCTATTAATAAAGCGATAGAGTTGTTTCAAAAAGCATTTTACAATCCTCAAATAAAAAACTCTACAATCAATAGAATCAAAGAAAAATTGCTTCTAGCAAAAAAAAGACAACAAGAAAACCCAGCCTCAAAATTGGCATTGTCGTTTAACAAGGCTTTATATAAAGATCATCCATACGGCAAAAACCCACTAGGCTCAAATGAGGAAATAAAAAACACCACCTCAAAAGACATAAAAAATTATATCAAAAACTCTTTTGCCAAAGACAACATAGTCGTAAGCATAGCAGGTGATGCCAATCAAAAAGAGGCGCAATACATTATTGATAAGATGTTTATAAATCTTCCCTCAAAATCAAAAAATCAAGCAATCAAAAAAGTTGAAATGTCGAGAATAAATGAGGCCATTGAAGATAAAACCGCTCAAAACATCAGCATAATAAAAACCAAAGCAACCACCAGAACCTCAAAAGATTTTTATCCCTTATATATCGCTAATTACATTTTAGGCGGAAGCGGGCTGAACTCAAAATTAGGCAAAACAATCAGAGAAGACAAAGGCTTAGTCTACTCAATTTATTCATACCTTTCAATAAATGACAATTCAAACGCTATCGTCTTTTCATTCTCTACCTCAAAAGAAAATGACACATTAGCAAATAAGTTATTCAAGGAACAAATAAATAATTTCAGCATCTCAAACAAAGAATTGCAGATGGCAAAAGACTCTCTTATCGCTTCTCATAACTTAAAGTTTGCAAGCATAACAGAAATTGCCAAATTTTTAACATATGTTCAAAAAGACAATTTAGGGCTTGATTTTTTTGCAAAAAGAAATGACTATATTAATAATGTTACAAACAAAAAAATAAAAGAAGTTATAAAAAAATATTACAACTACACAAACTTTAATAAAATGACTATTGGAGAAGAATAATGTTTAAGAAAAACGCGTGGAAAGACTTATCAAAACAATATAAAAGAATGCAAAAATTGCATATGAAAGATTTGTTTGCAAAAGATACAAACAGGGCAAAAAAATATACCAAAGACATAGACAAGTTTTTGTTTGCCGATTTTTCAAAAAACATTTTTGATGACAAGACCTTTACATCATTAATCAACCTTGCCAAACAATCAAACCTTGAGCAAAAAATAAAAGATATGTTTGATGGCAAAAAGATAAACAAAACAGAAAACAGAGCTGTTTTACATACAGCACTACGCAATTTAGATAATAAAAAGATTGTTGTCGACGGTGTTGACATAATGCCAGAAGTAAACGCAGTTTTTGATAAGATGAAAACGTTTGTAAACAAAGTCCACCAAGAAAAAAAATATAAAAATATTGTCAATATTGGCATCGGTGGTTCAGATCTTGGCCCCAAAATGGCCGTAGAAGCATTAAAGTCATATCATAAAGATGGCATGAAGGCATACTTTGTTTCAAACATAGATGGCACAAATGCGGCCGAAGTCTTAAAAGAAATAAAGGCAGAAGAAACATTGTTTATTGTTGCCTCAAAAACATTTACAACTATTGAAACCTTAACTAATGCAAAAACTTGTCGCAATTGGTTGGTTAAAAAACTTGGCAAAGACGCTGTTAAAGATCATTTTATAGCTCTTTCAACAAACGCAGATGAAGTTTCTAAATTTGGCATAGACACAAACAATATGTTTGAGTTCTGGGATTTTATCGGTGGCAGATATTCAATGTTATCGGCAATTGGCATATCAATTGCTCTTATGATTGGTTGGGACAGATTTAATCAAATCAGAGAAGGGGCTTACATTGCAGACAAACACTTCAAAACCAAAAAGTTTGAAGACAATATCGCTGTTTTAATGGCGGTTATAAGCATTTGGTATAATGAATATTATGGATATTCGTCTCAAGCAGTAATTCCATATGACGCATATTTACAATATTTGCCAGCATATTTGCAACAATTAGATATGGAGTCAAACGGCAAATATATCACCAATGATAACAAAGTAATCAAACATCAAACCGCACAAGCATTGTTTGGCGGTGTTGGCACAGATGTTCAGCATTCTTTCTTTCAGTTAATGCATCAAGGAACAAAGCCAATTCCGGTTGACTTTATAATGCCAGCCTTATCACACAATGAAATTGGCGACCACCACAATATCTTAATCTCAAACTTCTTGGCACAATCAGAGGCGCTGATGATGGGCAAAAAGCATGAAAACCCTCATCGTTGTTTTGTTGGCAACCGCCCATCAAACACGTTTATTTTCAAAAAGTTTGGCCCAAAAGCTTTGGGTATGATTATTGCCTTATATGAGCACAAAGTGTTTGCTCAAGGCATAATCTGGAATATCGACAGCTTTGACCAATGGGGTGTTGAGCTAGGCAAAGAACTTGCAACAAAAATATTGCCAGAAGTCAAAGGAAAAGGCTCAGCAGAGCATGACGCCTCAACCACAAACTTATTAAAAATATTCAAGAGTTTCAGAGATTGAAAAAAATTACCAAACAAAGGCTTAAAAACATAGCGCTTTATTACTTAGAGCGTTATGAAGCCTCAACAAAAAGCTTAAGCGATGTCTTAAAAAGACGCGTTGACAAATATGCCTTTGAAAACAAAGATTGGCAAGAAAAATCAGATGCATATCAGTGGATTCAAGAAGTTGTAGATGAGTTAAAGGGTTATAATTATGTTGATGATGAGCGTTTTGCAAAAATGAAGGTTTCTGCATATTTACGTGCGGGCAAATCACTGCGATACATCAAAGAAAAACTTGCCTTAAAAGGCATCAAAGAAAACATTATAGAAGAGCTTGCAACAGAGCTTGAATATAATCCTTATGACAACGCCTTAAAGATTGCCACAAAGAAAAAACTTGGCACTTTCAAAGAAAACTACACTCAAGAAAGCCTGCAAAAAGATTTTGCAAAAATGATGCGCTATGGCTTTGATTATCAAACAATAAAAGATGTTTTTAACAACCAAAAAGATTTATGAAATATATCTTGCCAACTTAATATATATAATATAAATTATTTCTATGATGAAAAAATATATATACACTCTATTTGTGCTTATAGCACTCACAGGCTGCGCTTCTGATAATGTTTATGAAGACGCAGGCGGCTCTTATCGTTCTTCTCAGTCTTTTTATATGCAAAAAGGAGAGGGGCATTACAAAGTTGGCAACCCTTACCAAATTTTTGGCAAATGGTATTATCCACAAGAGGACTATAACTACACAGAAACGGGCGTTGCTTCTTGGTATGGCAAGGACTTTCATGCAAAAGACACCGCAAATGGTGAAGAATATGACATGAACACTATGACAGCCGCTCACAGAACTTTACCATTGCCATCAATTGTAAAAGTAACAAACTTAGAAAACGGCAAAACAGCAATTTTTAGGGTAAATGACAGAGGGCCTTTTGCCAAAGACAGAATTATAGACATCTCAAAAAAAGGTGCTGAGGCATTAGATTTTCATATCCAAGGCACAACCAGAGTAAAGGTAGAGATTTTGCCAGAAGAAAGCAAAGCCTTAAAAGCAGTCTTAACAGGCCAAGCTACATCTGATATGCCAATAGAATATAAGTCAACAAGAATAGAGGTTGAAGAAAACTACCTACAACCAATTGGCGCACATAGCTATACTCAAACAAATAATACGCCAAAAGATTGTGACTTTTATGTTCAAGCAGGTTCTTTCAACCGCCAATCAAGCGCAAATAACCTAAAAGATAAAATAAACTTTATTGGCAATGTTAACATATATCCTGCAACAATAAACGGAGGACAGTTTTATCGAGTCCGCCTTGGTCCATATAAAAGCAAAGCAGAGGCAGATGCAATATTGTCAGAAGTTAAAAACTATGGCATTCCCAATGCAAAAACAATGAAGGAATAGACTATGAAAAAATATTTTATTATTTTCTTTATATTTTTTTCAACCACAGCTCAAGGCTTTGAAACAAAAGCCAAAAACGTGCTTTTAATGGATGCCGATACCAAAACATATTTATTAACAAAAGATCATCAAACCCCAGTTCCTCCAGCATCTATGAGCAAGTTGATGACCACATATATGGTTTTTTCAAAACTAAAAGAAGGTTTAATAAAATTAGATGATGAGTTTGTTGTCTCAGAAAACGCGTGGAGAAAAGGCGGCGCAGCGAGCGGCGGCTCAACAATGTTTCTGCCAATTGGTGATAACGTAAGTGTCAGTGACTTATTAAAAGGCATAATAATAGCATCAGGCAATGATGCTTGCATAGTCGTTGCAGAAAACATTTCAGGCTCAGAAGAAACATTTGCCATAGAGATGAACAAAATGGCACAAAAGCTTGGTCTAAAGGCTTCTAACTTTGCCAACTCAACAGGGCTTCCTCATCCAGACCATAAAATGAGTGTTGAGGACTTAGGCATTTTGGCTCAGGCCATTGTAAATGACTTCCCTGAATATTATCATCTGTTTAAGGAAAAGTTTTTTACATATAACAAAATCAAGCAATCAAACAGAAATCCATTATTAT
>CAYJIO010000076.1:0-5071 GCA_964370255.1 uncultured Azospirillaceae bacterium | reverse complement strand
CTCATATAATGGAGGATTAATACAGAAATTGCAGATATTTTGCTCGGTCATGTAGCTAATACGTTCTTTGGATTTTTAAAATATGATAACGCATCATCTAGAGCGATTTGTTTAAGAATCTTAGTGTGTTTTCATAAACTGTTTTTAAGAAATAGTCATATTCAATATTTAGAATCGATGATATTTGTTTGGCGGTTTCTTTTATATCCCCTTTTTGGTATGGGGCATCTGTTTCTATCAAAATTTTTTCTATGGGAACTGCTTTTATGATTTTTTCTTTGTTTTTATTATTTAGAATCGAGGCCGAAAATGAAATATAACCTCCATTTTTTATGACCTTGTTTAATAACTCAATCTTGCTGTTATATGAATGAAAGACGAATCGAGTTAATGACAATTCTTGCCAATATTCTTCAAGCCATTGGTTGCTTTTTATGGCATGAATTATAATTGAGCGATTGTGTTTTATGGCAAGCTTGATGTGCTCTTTAAAAGAATCGTTTTGCGGGTTGTATTCTTTGTCTTTTAACCTATCAAGCCCTGTTTCTCCTATTATTGCATTTGGCATTTTTGATAAAAGCTGGTCTAGTTTTTCATGCCAATTATTTGGAGACTGATTTATATACCAAGGATGTATGCCAAAAGAAGGAATAATTTTTTTATTTTCTTGGGATAAGTTTATTATTTTTTGCCAATCTTCATACTTGATTGCAGGCACTATTGCCATGTCTGTGGTTATGGTTTTTTCTTGCAAATCTGCTAGGTGCAGGTGGGTATCTATTATCATGACAATCCATTTATTAATAAAAGGTTAATTTTATCCACAACATATAAATATATATTTGCAATTGTCAAGTTCATCGAATAAGTTAATAAATAGTTAACAGACTAATCTGCATTTGCTAAGGGGAGGAAAATATGTCTGATATAAATTTAACTGCAAGTATGCGCTCAAATTTGTTGTCTTTACAAAACACACAAGAATTGATGGATATGACGTCTGAGAGACTTTCAACTGGGTTGAAGGTTAATTCAGCAATTGACAATCCAGCTTCTTATTATACAGCAGCTTCTTTAGATAATAGGGCTAATGATTTAACAGCTTTGATGGATTCAATGGGACAGGGGATTTCTACATTGAAGGCAACTGATGAGGCTATTATGTCTATTACAAACTTTGTTGAACAAGCAGAGGCAATAGCTATGGTTACAGCTGAGATGCCTGCAGATCACCCTGATATTGTTGAAAATTTGGGTATGGCTATGGGCACTTATGGTACTGCAGCAGCAGATGGAACATGGACTATGGATGTAGAATCTGATGGTGTTGTGCAAACAATTAATGTAGATGTTACAACAGGTATGACTCAGGCTGATTTTGATGAAGCGCTTACAAGTGCACTAAACCTAGAGTTTGGAAAAGGAACTTTTGAAGTAACGGCAGGTAGTGTTGGTTTGGTTGACTCAAATAACAATAGAGCTTATACATTCTCAAATATCGATGCAGATGGAACAGGTATCGGTTATGCAGTTCCTACTGATGGAACAGAAAATGTAAACAACTTTATTCCAGCATCAACTGAAAGAGAAGATTCTTATGCAAGATTTGCAGAGATTATGTCTCAGATAAATATGATGGCAAGAGATGCATCTTATAAAGGGGTTAATCTTCTTGATGGTTCTGATACAACGTTGACAATCAATTTTAATGAAGACAGAAGTTCTCGTTTGCTTATTGATGGTGTTGATGCTAGAGTTTCTGGTCTTGGTCTAGATGATATTACAGTTGATAACTTTTTGGATAACAATGCTTTGAATGAAGCTATGGTTCAAATTGATGATGCAACAAAAACTCTTAGAGGTTATGCTTCTGACTTTGGTAACTATTATGCAATCGTTGAAAACAGAGAAGATTTTACTGATAACTTGGTTAATGTATTAACAGAAGGCTCAGACAAACTTATTCTTGCAGACATGAATGAAGAAAGTGCAAATATGTTGGCATTACAAACGCGTCAAGAGCTTGCTACAAATTCGTTGTCTTTGTCTTCTCAGGCAGCGCAATCAGTATTAAGATTGTTTGGATAATACCCAAAATTAGAAAAATAAAAAAAGAGAGGCAAAGACCTCTCTTTTTTATTGTCATAATAAAAAAAATCGTTTATTATGTAGGAAAATAAAAAAATGGAGATTTATTAAGATGTCAAAAAAACCAATAATCTTACAAGTTTTGCCAGAGATGCAAGTTGGTGGAGTTGAGCTTGGGACTCTTGAAATTGCAACTGGTTTACAAAAAGAGGGAATCAGAAACTTTGTTGCATCTCAGGGTGGAAGAATGTTATATGAGCTTGATAAAATTAAGGTGCAACATTTTACTTTGCCATTAAAATCAAAGAATCCTATTGTTGGGTTGTTTAATTATTTTTCATTAAAAAAAATAATTATAGAAAATGATATTAATATTGTTCATGCGCGTTCTAGAGCTCCTGCTTGGTCGGCATATTTTGCAGCAAAAAAATGCGGAGTTAAGTTTGTAACTACATATCATGGCAAATATGGACTTGGCCCAATGGGTATAAAAAAAATATATAATAAAGTAATGACTTATGGCAAGTTGGTGATTGCAATTTCTGAGCATATTAAAAAGCATATAATAAGTGAATATAATGTAAATGAGAAAAAAATTAGACTTATACATAGATGCGTTAATCTAGATAGGTTTAGTCCTAATGCGGTCTCTCAGGAAAGAGTTATAAAAGCAATAAACACTTTTAGCATACCAGAGGACAAGAAAGTTTTGTTGTTGCATGGCAGAATTACAAGATGGAAAGGGCATACTCTTTTGTTGGACGCTCTTCATAAAGTAAAAGGAGATGATTGGATTTGTCTTATTTCTGGCTCTGATCAAGGCAGAAAATATTTTGTTGATGAGTTAAAAGCTCAGGTTATGGACTTGGAACTTGAAGAAAAAGTTAAGTTTATTGGATTTTATAATGACCCACAAGCTCTTTTAATGCTTGCAGATGTTGTTTTATCTACTGCAATTGAGCCAGAAGCTTTTGGCAGAGTTTCTATTGAGGCTCAGGCTATGGGCAAAATTGTTGTAGCCTCAAACCATGGTGGCTCACTTGAAAATATTATTGATGGTGTAAGCGGAAAATTGTATGAAAATAAAAATGCGCAAGCTTTGGCTGAAACAATAGAATGGGCGCTTAATATGTCTGAAAAAGAACGAACGGAAATGTCAAAAGCGGCACAAAAAAATGCAAAAGATAATTTTAGTATTGATGTTATGTGCAAAAAAACAATAGAAGTTTATAATGAAGTATTAAAAATGAAAGATTAAAGAAATGAGCAATGAAGATATAAAAAATTTAGAAATGTTACGTCACAGTGCATCACACATTATGGCGCAAGCGGTTAAAGAACTTTGGCCTGATGTGCAAGTGACAATTGGCCCTGCAATTGAAGATGGTTTTTATTATGATTTTTCTAGAAAAACACCGTTTTCAAAAGAAGACTTTCCTGCCATAGAGGCAAAGATGAAAGAAATTATTAAACGTGATAATAAATTTGAGCGTTTGGTGTGGGAAAGAGATGAAGCTATAAAATATTTTGAGGGAATCGGAGAGTTTTATAAGGCTGAAATTATAAAAGATTTGCCAGAGACGGAAGAAATTTCTGTTTATAAGCAAGGAGATTTTTATGATCTTTGTCGTGGCCCTCACGTTGAAAGTGCAAAAAAAATTGGTAATGCGTTTAAGCTTATGAAAGTTGCTGGCGCATATTGGAGAGGGGATTCTAATAATGAAATGTTGCAAAGAATTTATGCAACTGCTTGGAATACAAAAGAAGAGTTAAAAGCATATTTAACAAAGCTTGAAGAAGCAGAAAAACGCGACCACAGAAAACTTGGTGCACAGATGGACTTGTTTCATTTTGAGCCTGAGTATGCTCCTGGTTGTGTGTTTTGGCATGATAAGGGTTATAAACTTTATCGCAAATTGATTGAGTATATGCGTTGCAGACAAGAACAAAATGGCTATCAAGAAATTCAAACCCCTGCTGTGATGGACAGGGTTTTGTGGGAAACATCTGGCCACTGGGAAAAATATGGTGAGCATAATTATTCTGGGCAAACAGAAGATGGCAAAATCTTTTGCATTAAACCAATGAATTGCCCTGGCGGGATGCTTGTATATAAACAAGGGCAAAAGTCATATAGAGATTTGCCATTGAGAGTGGCAGAGTTTGGAAAAGTGCATAGATATGAGGCAAGTGGTGCTTTGATGGGATTGATGCGTGTTAGAGAGTTTACTCAAGATGATGCACACATCTTTTGCACAATGGAGCAACTTGAGGAGCAAACAATTGAGACTACAAAACTTATCTTAGACATTTATAAAGACTTTGGTTTTGAAGATGTTAGAATAAAACTTTCTACTCGACCTGAAAATCGTATTGGCTCTGATGAGGTTTGGGATATATCTGAAAAAGCACTTGGCGATGCCTTAAAAAACAATGGCTATGAGTTTACAATCTTTGAGGGTGAGGGCGCATTTTATGGTCCAAAACTTGAGTTTGTTTTGCGTGATGCTTTGGGCAGAGAGTGGCAATGTGGAACAGTGCAATTAGATATGAGCTTGCCAGAAAGATTTGACCTTCATTATATTGGGCAAGATGGCGAGAAACACAGGCCAGCAATGTTGCACCGTGCTTTGTTTGGCTCTATTGAACGTTTTATGGGTATATTAATTGAGCATCATGCTGGGCGTTTGCCTTTGTGGTTGGCACCAGAGCAAGTGGTTGTTTGCCCAATTGTAAATGAGTTTGATGATTATGCAAATGAAGTTTGTGAGGCTCTTAAAAAAGTTGGGTTGGCAGCAAAAACAGATTTGAGAAATGAAAAAATTTCTTATAAAATCCGCGAACATTCAAATGCAAAAACGCCAGTAATTGCAATTGTAGGAGAAAGAGAAAAAGCAGATAAAACCGTTGCAATCAGACGCATTGGCTCTCAACATCAGCAAGTGATTAAGCTAGATGAGTTGGTTGCTTTACTTAAGGTTGA
>CAYJIO010000075.1:0-5119 GCA_964370255.1 uncultured Azospirillaceae bacterium | reverse complement strand
ATCCCAATATGGGATAATCGATAACAGCGAACCCACGCACACACACAAATCCAAAGAGTTAATTTTTATTGATTTTTTAATAAAAGTATGATATTATTACAAATATTGGAGGGTTTTATTGTGAGTAAATTAGAACTTTTGAGACTAGTTAAAAGCATGGGATTTAATTATCCTAGAATTAGTTTAACGAAAGATTGTAATGGAGCTTGTCCTTTTTGCCACAATGAAGGACAAACTATAGGTAAAAGAGGAGAGCTGACTGCTCCAGAATTATCATTGTTATCTATTGATGGCTATGAATATATTGCCAAGTTTTTTAGAGGACATTTAAAGTCGGTATCTTTAACAGGGGGCGAACTTACTCTTGTTAAAAACCTCCCTGAAATTATATCAGTTGTCCAAAAACTAGGATTATCGCCAGATAAACAAATTAAAAACGGCTATCTTAATTTATTACAAGAAGCCAAGTTACGTTCTACTCAAAAAGAAAGAGATTAATTATGACTGATTATCCTAAAGGTATAGAAGTAATAGTTGGGGCTTATATTGTAAATAATGAAAATAAGGTTTTATTGTTTCAATCTCCAAAATGGAAAAACGAATGGACTATATGTGGAGGACATATAGAAGTAGGCGAAACTATTGAAGACGCTACCAAAAGAGAAATAAAAGAAGAGATAGGTGTTGACATAGAAATTATTGACACATTATCTGTAGGAAATTTCTTTGCCTCACCTCCAAAATTTAAGCGAAATGCTCATTTCATTTATATTGATTCAATAGCAAAAATTGTTGATGGTGAAATAAAGCTCGATATGATTGAAATAACAAATTATAAATGGTTTACTATAGAAGAAGCTCTTAATTTAGAAGATATTTCTCAGTCCTGCAAAAAAGGATTGTCTCTGCTGAAAAAACGCATAGGATAACCCATTAAACTTAATTTTATCCCTAACTTCAAAAGGAAAGGTTATGAAGCTATATCATTATGTTACAAAACCAAATGACGTTTTAGAAAATGGGTTGCTTTCTTTTGCAGCAAACCCAAATGCAGATATTTCTTATTATATCAAGCGCTCTGGTTGTGATAACAAAAAAGGCATTGTAAATTGGATGGAAAATTGTTTTGAAGGGCGCTCTCGTGGAATTAGAGGTTTTTCAGAACCCATTCAATATACAAAAAAATCTGTCAAAATGTTTAAAGGCTTTATTGAGGGTGCAAATTTATTTTCAATAGATGTTGAGGCAATGGATAATGACAGCTTAATAGAGGCTGTTTACCTCTCTCCAGCCATGAATATTACAGATGACAGTCAAATATCATATGGCACCGATGAAGTTTTAGAAAAAATGCAATCATATAAAGAAATCGGAAGCTTTGAGGTCGACTGGAATAAATGTAATGACGAAAAAGAGCTAAGATTTTCTGTAATTCCATATTATATCATTGTTGTCAAAGATGGCATTATACCGCCTAAATATATCACAAAAGAAAGCTAATTAATAATATGTTAATCAAATTATGAAATAGATATATAACAATTTTACTTTTGAGCTATTGCATAACGTTTTGGCTTGATAGTGGCATAGTCTTTCGCGCCATTCAATTTTTATAGGTTCTTTTATGGTTAATAAAAACAAATTTCAAAATAATAAACCTCAAATCTTAGGACTAGGTCCAAAGATTATTCAATCTGTTCAAACATACATAGAAGAAAACAATGTCCCTCATTTATTAAGACTTGTAGAAGGGCTTGATGAATATGACGTTGCAAAACTTATAGAATCATTAAACAAACCACAAAGAGACAAGTTTTTATCCATTCTAGGCGATAAAATATCACCAGATGTGTATGTAGAGCTTAATGAAACCCTTCAAGAACAAATAATAGATGATATGCAACCCTCACAAATTGTTGATATCGTAAATGAGCTCGATTCTGATGAGGTCGTAGAAATATTAGAGCACCTAGATGAAGATGAGCAAAAAGACATTATAAAGCATTTAGACCCAGAGCTAAAAGGGCAAGTAAAAGCATCTTTATCATACCCAGAGGATAGTGCCGGTCGTATCATGAAAAGAGAGTTTGTCTCAATGCCTCATACATGGAGTGTCAAAGAAGCAAAAAACTTTTTATTAAAAGACAAAGACCTCCCAGAAGACTTTTATATAATATATGTTGTTAATGACAAGTTCAAGCCAGTAGGAGAAATTGCGCTAGACAAACTGCTCAGAGCAAAATCAAATCAGCAAATTTCAGAGATTATGGACCAAGAGATAACTCCAATTAACTTAAATACAGATCAAGAAGAGCTTGCAATAATGTTTAGAGAATATGACTGGGTTTCTGCCTGCGTTGTAGATTTAAGAGGGCACTTGGTCGGGGTTATAGACGTTGATGATATTATAGATGTTGTTCATAATGAAGCGGTTGAAGATATTATGCACCTCTCAGGGGTGGAGAGCGGAGACGTATATAAAACCGTGCCACAAATATTCAAGTCAAGAGTAATATGGCTAACAATTAATTTGTTTGCAACGATTCTTGCAGCGTTTGTGGTTTCTGGCTTTAAGGACGTTATTGTTGCTATTACAACAATTGCAATATTAATGCCAATCGTCGCCTCAATGGGAGGAACTACTGGTCAACAAACATTGGCGGTGGTAGTAAGAGCAATTGCAACAAAAGAGCTCAACTCCTCAAACACATGGAGAATGGTAGGCAAAGAGTTTTTAGTAGGACTTTCTAACGGAGTGTTCTTTGCAGTAGGAATTTGGGCAATAACAAGGCTTTGGTTTCCTCAAGAACAATTAATCAGCATAGTTATTGCAATAGCAATGGTTTGCAACTTGACTATTGCATCTTTGGGCGGTATATTAATCCCCATAAGTTTAAATAAGCTAAAAATTGACCCTGCAATCTCCTCTGGCATATTTTTATTTGCATTAACAGACAGCGGTGGCTTTTTAGTCTTTTTAGGTTTGGCAAAATTAATTTTATTATAAGGACTTTTTTATGTTTTTCGGATTATTAATAGCACTTTTTATAATTATATTAGACCAAGTTTCAAAATACATAATATTCACCCACGTTTTAACAGAGCTTCCCTATATAGCGGTTATGCCTTCTTTCAATCTTATAAAAGCTTGGAACACAGGTGTTAGTTTTTCCATGTTTGATGATTATGGCGTATTGGGTGCTGTTTGTCTTGTTTTAGTAGCGCTTTTAATAGTTGCATTTTTACTTCATTGGCTTAGGTCTGAAAAAACTGGTTTTGTGCAAGTGGCTTTGGGTTTTGTCATTGGCGGCGCAATCGGCAACGTTATAGACAGGATTCGATTCGGCGCTGTTTTTGACTTTTTGGACTTTTATGTTGGCACATATCATTGGCCAGCCTTTAATGTTGCAGATAGTTTTATTTGCATTGGTGCTTTTATGTTAATTTTTCAAGAATTATCAATAAAAAACACCATAAAAACAATTATCAATAAACTCTTTAAAAAAGGAAAATAAAATGAAAAAAACAATCTTAACTTTATTAGTGTTGGCAACATTATCTGCTTGCACCAAAACTCAAACAAAATTAGAAAAAACAAACCCATTGGCAATTCCACCTCAGCATGATGTCTTGCCTCAGCAACAATAATGAAAAAAACACTTTTTATATTGCTTGCGCTTTTCGTTCTTGGAGGCTCAAAGCTTTTTAATGCACATGAATATGTCCTAGACAATGGCTTGCGCGTCCTTGTGGTTGAAAACAACAAAGCCCCAATTATAAAGCAAATGCTTTGGTATAATGCAGGCGCTTCTGATGAGAACTTGTCTGCAAAAGGCACCGCCCACTTTTTAGAACACTTGATGTTCAGAGGCTCAGATTATAACGCCATTACAGAAAAAAACGGCATAGACATAAATGCTTTTACATCTCAAGATTATACTGCATACCACGCGTTTATGGATATTTCAAAACTAGAACTTGCAATGTATTTAGAAGCAAAAAGAATGAGGGGCTTAAGTTTTTCCAACGAGGAGTTTTCAGTTGAAAAAGACGTTGTTTTTCAAGAAAGAAAACAAGTTATAGAAAACAACCCAATCTCAAAATTTTATGAAGCATTTAATAAATCTTTTTGGCAATTAAATCCATATTCTCACCCCATAACAGGTGAGGGCGATGATATTATAGGCATTCAAAAACAAGACATTCAAGAGTTTTATAACAACTATTATCATCCAAATAATGCAGTTTTGGTTTTAGCTGGCAATATCAAGCCAGAACAAGCTTATAAACTAGCACAAAAATATTTTGGCAACATCAAAAAAGGCGACGTTATAAACCAAAAACAATACACGCCAGACTACATCCAAAACGGCAAGTTTGAGATGAACATTCCAAATATTAATACCCCAAGGTTTACAAAAAGATTTGTTGCCCAAAAGAACTCTTATGCACTAGAGGTCTTTGCAAAATATTTGGCAGACGGCAAAACCTCATACTTATATAAAAAAATGGTTGAAGATGATAAATCAGCATTAAGCGTTTCAGCAAATTATAACGGTATGGCAAAATATGGCGCATCATTTAGCATATCAATAACACCCACAAAAAGCTTTGATATAGATAAGCTAATAAAAAATGCATTATATAACCTAAATGAAGATAAATTAAAGCAAACCAAGCAAAAAATGACATCAGGATTAGTTTTCTTAAAAGACAACCCAGAAGATGAGGCATATATATTAGGCGCATTAGCAATTAGTGGTATGAGTTTAGAACAAATAGAAAACTATGAAAACTCAATCAATTCTGTTAGTTTAGCAGAGATTAAAGATGCAGTAAATAAAATGCTATCAAGCTCTTCATTGCAAGGAGAGGTAAAATGAAAGAACTAACTTCATCCCCCCTTTGCGGGGGAAGTGGCACCCAAGCCTTTTCTTTTGTCTTCTTCCCCCCTTGCGGGGGAAGTGGCGCCAAAGCCTTTTCTTTTGTCTTCTTCCCCCCTTGCGGGGGAAGTGGCACCCAAGCCCTTTCTCTTGTTTTCTTCCCCCCTTGCGGGGGAAGTGGCACCCAAGCCCTTTCTCTTGTTTTCTTCCCCCCTTGCGGGGGAAGTGGCACCCAA
>CAYJIO010000074.1:0-5134 GCA_964370255.1 uncultured Azospirillaceae bacterium | reverse complement strand
AACAATGGAAAGGATGATTTCCCAATATCATTTTTCCGGTGCATAAAACACGTGTGTGAGAGTTTATAACTTTTTCTTCAAGACCTGCAATAGCCGTAATCATCTTAAAAGTTGACCCCGGAGAATATTGCCCAGACACAACTTTATTACTTAACGGTTTTTTCTCATCATTAATAAGCTCTTGCCAGTCTTTGTGGCTAATTCCTTGAGACATTTTATTTGGATTAAAAGCAGGCGCAGAAACAAAAGTTAATACCTCTCCATTATTAACATCCAAAACAACAGCAGCTCCGCTTTGTCCCTCAAATAAAGAATAAGAATATTCCTGAAGCTCAGCATCAACGCTTAATGTTACATCTTCTCCATTAATGCCTTCTTCTCTTTCAATCTCTTTCATAATGCGGCCAATTGAATTAACTTCTAGCTTAAGAACACCACTTTTTCCTCTAAGTTTGTTTTCAAATATTTTTTCAATACCTGCTTTTCCAATCTTAAAGTCAGGAACCTTTAATAAAGGATCATCACCACCCTCGTCTTCAGATACTGCTCCAACATAGCCAACAAAATGCGCCATCGATTCTCCATAAGGATAATGCCTAGACAGACCCTCATCAATAATAATGCCAGAAAGCTCAGTTGAATTTAATAAAATTTCAGAGACTTCTTCCCAGCTTAAATTCTCTTTGATTTTTACAGGCACAAAGCTTCTTTGCTTTTTTATCTCTTTTTTAATTTTTATAATTTCTTCTTCCTTAAGCACAGAAATCTCAGAAAATCTGCTTAAAACTTCATCAATATTTTGGGCTTGTTCAGCAACGATTAATGCCTGAAAGTTTTGCACATTTTTTGCAATAATCTTGCCATTCTTGTCATATAACTTCCCTCTTGGAGGCACAATTATTCTTGTTGTAATTCTATTCTCATTTGCCATAGTTGTATATTTATCGGCCAAAAATACCTGCAAATAATACAGTCGCAATATTATTATAAACAATGCAAATATCATCATCGCCAATAAATATAAAGCCCTGTGGGTTAGTATCTTTGCTTTATCACTATTCATCTGCATCTCTCATATAGCTTTGTGCTATTGCGTTTATAATGCTCACAATAGGATACATAAATGCTGTTGTTAAATACATAAAAAAAGTCGGAAGCAAAGGCAAAAATTGCGCATAATAACAAGACAAAACCAACCATTTTAATAATATTGCCACAAAAGAAAATGCAATAAAACCATACCAATAAATTAAAAAAGATTTATTATAAAAAAACTTTTCAAACTTATCAACCAGCGCGTATAAACTAACAAACATTAATATATTTGAGCCAAAAGGGTTTGAGCTTATTGTATCAGCGATTATGCCAATAACTATTGTGCAATAAAGCCCAAACAAGTCCGGCCTATGTGTTAACCAAAAAAAAGCAGATGCCAATGCCAAAAGAGGTCTAATGTTTTGAGGCATAAAAATAGAAGTCGGAATATATAAAATAAGCAATAAAAAAGCCGTTATAATAAAAGGCAAAAATTTTGCATCAAAATAAATTTTGTTTTTAGTCTTCATATATCATAGTCCACAATTTGCACATATTCCAAGGTGTTTACATTCGCAGATAAATTTACTTTTATAAAGTTTTTTTCAATAGAAGCAATTCTTCCAACCACAATTCCAGCAGGAAAAACACCAGCAACACCAGAGGTTATTATAGGCTCTCCAACTTTAATTGTTGCATCTATTGGCAAAAACCTTAAATAAGGGTTTTTTGTGTTGTTACCAACAAGCATTCCTCTAACAGATTCGTTTTGCAAAATAATTGGTATATTAGAGTTTATGTCAGTTGCCATTAAAATTTTTGCATAAAACTTTCCAACACTTTCTACTCTGCCAACAAGATAGTTGTTTGATACAACAACTTGTCCTTTTTTTATATTTTTATTATTTCCAACATAAACAATTAAAGACTGAGAAAAAGGGCTTTCTTCTTCAGCAATAACCCTTGCTGTAATATAAGTCTCACTAGGATGTTTTTGATAGTTTAACAGATTAGATAAAACATTGTTTTCTATCTCAAGGGCTTTAACTTTGTTTTTAAGCGCGGCAAGTTCTTTGCGATCACCTGCCAAGTCTTTATTAATCTTAATATTGTTTTTAAGCTCAATAATTTCTTCATAGCCTTTAGAGGCCATCTTTGCCGGAAATATTAACACATCTAAAATAGGAGAAATAATCTCCGTTGCCGCAGAAGACGACTTTTCCAAAAAAATGTTTTCTGTTTTATTAATTAAGATTAAAATAAAAGAGGCCAAAAAAACAAAAAGAATAGTAAAGTTCTTAATTAAGTTTTTTATTTTATATAAGCGTATAAATAAATTGGCTTTTCTCTTCATATTAAAAGACCTGCTTTATTTTAATACATAGAAGACAAAATTGTAGCCTTAAGTTTATTTATCTGCTCTAAAGCCTGCCCAGTGCCTCTAACAACGCATTCAAGAGGGTTCTCAGCAATAGACACCGGAAGCCCCGTAGCATCTCTTAAAACTTGGTCAAGATTAGACAATAATGCACCACCACCAGTTAAGACAATACCTTTATCAACAATGTCTGCGGCAAGCTCAGGAGCAGTGTGCTCAAGAGCAACTTTAACCGCCTCAACAATCTGAGAAACTGGCTCTGCCAAACTTTCTGCAATTTGCTTTTCTGTAATAATTATTTCTTTTGGCACGCCATTCATAAGATCACGACCTTTAATTTCTATTGTTCTGCCTTCGCCTCTTTTTGGAGGTTGCCCAGAGCCAATTGATTTTTTTATTCTCTCAGCAGAGCTTTCCCCAACCAAAAGGTTGTGATGACGTCTAATGTATGAGATTATTGCAGAGTCCATTTTGTCTCCGCCGACTCTAACAGATCGAGCATAAACTATGCCACCCAAAGAAAGAACTGCAACTTCTGTCGTCCCACCGCCAATATCAACAACCATAGAACCTGTTGGCTCTGTAACTGGCAAAGATGCACCGAGTGCTGCAGCCATAGGCTCTTCAATTAACCATACTTTTCTAGCTCCAGCTGCTTCAGCTGATTCTTGAATTGCTCTTCTTTCAACTGCAGTTGACCCAGAAGGAACGCAAATAATTACCATAGGAGAGGCAAATGCTTTTCTATTATGAACTTTTCTAATAAAATACTTAATCATTTCTTCAGCAACTTCAAAGTCTGCAATAACACCATCACGCAAAGGTCTAATTGCAGATATATTCCCAGGAGTTCTACCAAGCATTTGTTTTGCTTCATTGCCAACCGCCAACACATGTTTTTTGCCTCTATATTCTTCAATAGCAACAACAGATGGTTCGTTTAAGACAATTCCTTGTCCACGAACATATACTAAGGTGTTTGCAGTTCCAAGGTCAATTGCCATATCTGCAGATAAAAAACTCATAATTTTAGATAACATTTTGCACTCCATAAAAAATAATTAATATAATACAGTTTTAAGACTTAATTAAAGATAAATCAAGCTTAATTTTCTCGGTTTATAATAAAATTTGCCAAATCAATTAAATTTTTTGCCCGCAAGCCAAAAAACTCAATATCTTCGATTGCAGACTTTATTAAGCTTTCCGCAATTTCTTGAGCTTTTTCAAGGCCATATAAAGATACAAATGTAACTTTGTTTTGCTCTACATCTTTTTTTAATGTTTTGCCCATTTTTTCCTGACTGCCAACAATATCTAAAATATCATCAGATATTTGAAAAGCTTGGCCAATTTTTTTGCCATAAGATAAAAGTGCATCATATTCATTATTGTTTGCACCACCAATAATAGCACCAGCTTCAATTGCATAGCAAATAAGTCTACCTGTTTTCATAACCTCTATTTGCTCTATTTCAAACGGTTGTGTTGCCTGCAAGTCAAGTGACTGCCCAGCTATCATTCCATTATAAGCTCCTGCTGCAGTGCTTAATTTTGAGATAAGTTTAATTTTTGTGTCATTGTCCATCTTTTGGTTTGCCAAAACCTCAAAAGACATTGTCAACAAACCATCACCAGCCAAGACCGCTGTTGCTTCATCAAAGGCAATGTGGCAGGTTGGTTTGCCTCTTCTTAGATCGTCATTGTCCATTGAGGGCAAGTCATCATGTATAAGTGAATATGTGTGCAACATCTCAAGTGATATTGCAGTTTGCATCACGTCTTTAAAAGATTTTCCAAATAGTTTTGCTGTCTCATACAACAAAAAAGGGCGCAGCCTTTTTCCGCCATTTAATAAACTATACTCCATAGCATCAACAACACGTCTTTCTTTGCCAATTGGTTTGTTAAAAAAAGTTGTAAGATTTTCGTTAAATAGAACAGAAAACTCAAGAAGTGCCTGCATCTTCAAACTCCGTAGCAACAACATCGCCTTCCTTAGACGTTTCAAGTTTTTTTATGATTAATTCAGCATTCTTAAGTTTTTCTTCGCATACTTTTTTCAAAGAAATTGCTTTTTGATAAGAGTTGATAGCATCATCAAGATTAACTCTTCCTGCTTCAAGGTTTTTAACAATTTCTTCCAATTGATTAAGTGCGTCTTCAAATTTTATATCATTCATTTTTTTCTCCGTTATTTTATAATACATAACCATAAAAAATAAACAATACTTATTTTTATTTTATAAAAAAGTTTTATATTTATGCCTTTCTATAAGCTTTTTCATATTCACTTATGCATGAATCAAGAGCTTTTTTTGCTGCTTTTTGACGATCTTTAATTTTATCACAATTTGCGTTATAAGATTTTGTATAAGCGTCAACTGCTTTTTCATAAATATCTTCGGCGTCTTTTATGTCATCTTCAACACCTTTAATGCTGTCATTAATCACATCAATTTGATTTTCATAACTCTCTATTTGTGATTTTATTGCAGCAAATTCAGCAGGGTCTGTTGTTCTTCCTGCAGAAGAAGATGTGTCTGCAACATCAATTTCTGCAATTTTGTTATTCAAATATTCAATTTCTTGTTTTTTTCTACTAATTATCGCATTAAAACTTGCGACTTTGTTATCTCTTGTGGCTCTTGCTGCATTAAGAGTACCAAGCCCAGATGCGCTCATTTGCTCTTGAGAGTCGCAAGATATAGCAGAAGCCTC
>CAYJIO010000073.1:0-5214 GCA_964370255.1 uncultured Azospirillaceae bacterium | reverse complement strand
CCAAAAGTTTTTTTATCAAACTCTCTTAAGTCGTCTCTTCTTTTCTGCATTCTTTCAGATTTTGGTTGATAAAATGGCGCTGATCTTGTCTTGTCAACACTAAATCCATATTTGCCAAGCTCTCGACCAAGAGTGTAGTAATTGCCATGCGCATAAGCAACAAGCCCTGTTTTTTCTAAACAAAACTTTCCGTTTTCATCAATATACTTGTCGTCTACATTAACCCCAACAATCTCTGCCATAAACATATCGTGTGAGCCGCATTCAATAACTTGAGTAACTCTACACTCAATAGAAACAGGCGATTCCAATACCTGAGGGCAAGAAACGTTCTCGCAAGGGGCAGGGGTCAAACCACATTCCTTAAATTTATCAATCTCAGCGCCAGACTTAACGCCGCAAAAATCTGTCTTATCAACAAACTTTAATGCCGTTAAGTTGATAACAAACTCTTTCTTTTCTGATAAAATCTTATGAGAAAACCTCTCTTTTCTAACAGATATATAAGTCATTGGGGGTTGCGTTGCTATAACACCACTCCAAGCAATGGTGATAAGATTGTGTTCTTTCATATCTCCCATAGATACAAGAACAGGTGGAATAGGGGCTAACATTATTCCTGGTTTCCATAAAATTTTTGCCATAAATTAATATCCTTTTAATAAATTGTGTTTATAATATATAGTATAAATAAATAAAAGGAAGAAAAAAATGCTAATAGCAGAAACGTTTTTAAATAATACATATTTTTACATCTCTATTTTGGGGCTAGTTTTGTTTTATTTTGCCTCAAAATGCGCAACAAAAGGCGGAGTTGTAAATAAAGCAATTCTAAATTGTTTTAGAGGATATTTAGCATGTTTTGTCTCAAGCTTTATATTAGTAAACGCAGAACGTTTTTCAAGTGTTATCTCGCTTGTTGTGTTTTTAGAACTAACCTGTTTATTAATGGCGTTATACTTCTTTATATCTTGCGCATCACAAATATTACTAAGAATAAAGCCAAAACTTCCTATAATTATGATTATCCTAACAATGGGAACCATTATAAACATTTATTTTGTTTATATCCTCCCAGATGGCGCTGTTATAAATAATCTAAGAACACTTTATCCACTTTTAGGATTTTCTTATCTATCAATAGCATTTTGGTTAAAAACATCAAAAACAACCTTGCCATACATAATAGGCGCAAGTATTTCAACTGTCGTAAGTGTTCAATACCTTTCAAATTTTATAACATTTAGGTTCTTAGACTTCTGGTGGTTAGCCCCTTTAACATATTTTCTTATGACCATAGTTGCATTGTTAATGCGTTCAGTAGAGTTAAGTGTATTACTAGCAAGCGCAAAGAAAAGTGTTGCAGAAAACACCCAAAAAATAAAAGAAATAATATATCAATCACCTTATCCTGTCTTAATTTCTAGAATAAGTGATGATAAAATTATAGTGGCAAATGAAAATGCTCAAAACTTGTTTGGTATATATGTAGAAGATTTAGAGAAATACAAGTTAAAAGATTTTTTTGCAGATCAATCAGCCAGAAAAAAACTCTCTGAAGTCTTAGAACTTGGCCATGGAGTAAAAGAGTTTGAATTTTTAGCAGATACCCAAAGCGCATTTTCTCCATTTTGGCTTTCTTCATCAGCAAGTATTATAGACTACGATTCTAACCCCTCGTTATATATGGCTTTTCAAGATATAACCTCAAGAAAAAACAAAGAGTCAATCTTAAAAGAACAAGCCTTAAAAGACCCTCTAACAGGCATCTACAACCGTAGATATTTTGAAGATATGTCAACTCAGAAAATAAAAGAATCCAAAAAATTAAAAGAAACATTCGCAATCTTAATGTTAGATGCAGACCATTTCAAAAATGTAAACGATACTTACGGGCACAAATCTGGTGATAATGTTTTGATTACATTGGCAAACATCTGCGATAAAGCCCTAAGGGATAATGACATCGCAGCTCGCTTTGGTGGCGAAGAGTTTGTCCTATTCTTATCAGATATTGACGAACAAAAAGCCGTAACTGTTGCAAACAGGTTAAGAGAAAGCATCTCAAAACTAGTTGTTAAGTCAGATAATAATGAAGACATAAAATTCACGGTTAGTATTGGGGTTTGCTCATCGGCTCATTCAAATGACTTAAGCACTCTTATAAAAAATGCAGACCTCGCATTATATAAAGCCAAAGAAAATGGCAGAAACAGGGTTGAGGCATATAAAAAAGAATTTGACAAAGACGCCCATAAGCTAGAAAGCAAAAAAGACACGCATCATCCAATATACGATACAGAACAAACAGAAGAAGTTTCATTAATTAATGAGAATGACAAAAAATGATATGCAAAAACAAAGACTGCGGAGCTTGTAATCACAACAAGCTCTCTTTTAGAGAATACAAAAATAACAAGTGCAAAGAAAAAGATAATATATATTTTGCACCACTAGGGTCAAGAAGACGCGTTAATTTTGCCTTCTCAAAAAACAAGTTTGGCTTTTATCAACAAAAAACTCACAATATAATAGATATAAATGACTGCCCCAACTTATCTTTTGATTTTCAAGACATAAAAAAATTTGTCTTAAACCTAGGCTACTTAGTTGGCGAGGTTTATATAACAAAAGCAGATAATGGTCTTGCCATAAAAATAGAAACAAAATCAAATATAACCTTAGATAACAAATTAGACTTAGCAGACTTTATAAACTCAAATGAAAATATAATAAGTATTGCAATAAATGATTATGAGATAAAAAAAATAGACGCCCACATAAATATAGCAGACTATAAAGTATTTATAAATGCAGATAGTTTTTTGCAAGCAACCAAAGAAACAGAACAAAAAATGCTTGAGCTAACATCAAAATATTTATTAAACACAAACGGAAAAATTTTAGACTTATATTGCGGCCTTGGCACATTTTCATATCCGTTGGCAAAAAACATAAAAAACAAAATAACTTCAATAGAAATAAACCCACAAGCACTAGAGCTTTTTCAAAAGACCATAAATTATAATCAAATTCCAAACATCAGCATAAAAAAGCAAAATTTATTAAAGTATCCTCTAACCTCAAAAGAGTTAGAAGACTTTGACGCCATTGTTTTTGATCCTCCATACAAAGGAGCTCATAGCCAAGTAAAAGAAATTTGCGCTTGCAACAAGATGTTTAATAAAATTGTTGCAATATCTTGCAATGAAGAAACTTTTAATAAAGACAAAGAGCTTTTAATAAAAAAAGGATATACATTAAAAGAATTAACCTATATTGACCAATTCTTATTTTCAGACCACATAGAGTTAATTGCTTTGTTTGAGGGATAAAAAAGTTTAATTCAACACCCTCAATTTTTCTCTTGAAATCAAAAATAAATAGTGTATTAAATAATAAACAAATTTATAAATAAGGATAAAAAAATGGCTTCAATGGCACAAAAAATGGCTGCAGGCGTTGATATGAGCGCTTTTTCAAAGGCAACCGAATTAAAACAAAGATTAATTTTTACAGCTTTTGCATTAATAATATTTAGACTTGGCACATTTGTTCCACTTCCAGGAATTGACCCATCTATATTAAGTGATGTATTTTCACAAAACTCAGACGGAATTTTGGGAATGTTTAATATGTTCTCTGGTGGTGCGCTTGAGCGTATGACAATTTTTGCACTTAATATCATGCCATACATTTCAGCCTCAATTATCATTCAACTTGCTCAATCAGTTATCCCTTCTCTAGGTGCTCTAAAAAAAGAAGGTGAGGCAGGGCACAGAAAAACAACCCAATATACAAGACTTTTAACAGTTTTAATCACAATTGTTCAAGGATATGGTATTGCTGTTGGTTTACAATCAATGACAGCCTCAAGCGGAATGTCAGCAGTTATAGATCCAGGTTTTACATTTATTTTTACAACAATAGTTTCATTGGTTGGTGGCACAATGTTTATCGTATGGTTAGGTGAGCAAATCACAGCCAGAGGCGTTGGTAATGGCTCATCATTAATAATTTCTGTTGGTATTATTGCAACAATTCCTTCTGCATTAGGTCAAACTTTTGAGTTGGGTCGTGTTGGTTCAATGTCAGGCTTTACAATTTTAATGCTAATGGTAATGGTTATAGCTTTAATATATGCAATAATCTTGGTAGAAAGAGCAGCCAGAAAAATTATAATCCAATACCCAAAACGCCAAGTTGGTGGCAGAATGATGGGTGCAGAAAATTCTTTCTTGCCTCTAAAAATCAACCCAACAGGTGTAATTCCTCCAATTTTTGCATCTTCTTTATTGTTGTTGCCAATCACAATTGCCAACCTATCTGCAGAAAATGGTCCACAATGGGTTAAAGTAATCAGCCAATATTTAGGCCAAGGGCAACCTTTATACCTTGCATTATATGGTGGCTTAATATTGTTTTTTGCTTTTTTCTATACAGCAATTGTATTCAATCCTGAAGAAACAGCTGACAACCTAAAAAAACACGGCGGCTTTGTTGCAGGCATCAGACCAGGAAAAATGACAGCAGAATATTTAGACTACGTAATCACTCGTTTAACAGTATTAGGCGCATTTTATTTAACAACATTATGCATCTTACCAGAGATTATGATATCAAAATTATCTGTTCCATTTGTTCTAGGTGGCACAACTTTATTAATCGTGGTTCAAGTTACAATGGATTTTGTCTCTCAAGTTCAATCACACTTGATTGCACATCAATACGAATCACTTATAAAAAAAGCAAATTTAGTTAACAAAAAGAAAAAATAATGTCTGAAAATCTGTATTTAGTTTTCACAGGCGCCCCAGGTTGCGGAAAGGGCACTCAAGCCAGAATCATAAAAGAAAAAACTGGCATAGCCCACCTCTCAACAGGAGAAATGCTCAGAGAAGAAACTCAAACAGGCTCAAAGCTTGGCTCTCAAATAAAGGAGCTTTTAGATAAAGGTCAGTTTGCAACAGATGAAATGGTTCTTGAAATGGTTTCAAAAAGAATAGACGCAGATGACTGTAAAAACGGCTTTATTCTAGACGGATTCCCAAGAACCATCACGCAAGTAGATGCTCTTAAAAATATGTTAGAAGAAAAAAACATAAAATTAAACGCAGTAATAGAAATTCAAGTTCCTGATGAAATTATTATGGAAAGAATTTTGGGCAGATACGCTTGCATGACTTGTGGACAAGGCTATCATGACAAGTTTAT
>CAYJIO010000072.1:0-5228 GCA_964370255.1 uncultured Azospirillaceae bacterium | reverse complement strand
TCACAAAAACTATGGCACTTGCATATTTCATCAAGTGCCATAAAGCCAACATTGTGGCGAGTATTTTTATATTGTGCTCCAGGGTTACCCAGTCCAACAATAAGTTTCATTGCTTATGCTCTAACAAAGTCTACGTGCAATGGAACGTCAGTTACTGGATGAAACTGAACATCTTGACACATAACATTGTGTTTTTTGCCATCAACATCAATTTCAATTTTCATATCATAAAAACCAACCATATCCAAAGCTTTTTCAAGCTCAACAGGATGAAGGCTAATCATTACAGGTTCAGCTTTGCCGCCATAAATAACAGCAGGGACTCTACCTAAACGTCTGCACTCTCTAGCTGCCCCCTTACCTGCTTTTTCTCTTGCTTGTGCATTAAATTTTAATTCACTCATTTTATTTTCCTTATAAAAATTATTACAATCAAGACCTCCAAGGGTGTCTTAATCAAACGCATTGATATACCTTATTTTTTTATTTTGCAAGTAAAAACTTGATTTTTTATAAAAAAGTATCTATGTTTAGCCTCAAGGAGAACAAAATGAAAGACATTTGCACATCATTTATGATATATAACAACAATTACAGGGGCCGATTAATCAGATTCGACCACGTTATATCAGAGATTTTATCAAAACACCAATATCCTCTTCCAATTGCAAACGTTATGGCAGAAGGCACAACTCTTGCAGCATCACTTGCAAGCGCCTTAAAATTTGACGGCTTATTCACATTACAAACCCAAAGCAACGGGCCAATATCTCAAGTTGTTATTGACGTTAGCTCAAGCGGCGGCATCAGAGCCACAACAACATACAACCAAAGCAAACTAGACAAAGCCCAAACCTTAAGAAAAACGCTAGGACAAATTGAGCCTGCGCCAAATTTAATGGGGGGTGGCCACCTTGCTTTTACCATAGATCAAGGCAAAGACACTCAATTATATCAAGGCATTGTTGAGCTAAAAGGCAAAACATTTGCCGACCTAGCCTTAAAATATTTCAAAGAGTCAGAACAAATTGAAACATACATAAAACTCTTCACATATCATCAAAACGGCTGGAAAACAGCTTGTTTAATGCTCCAAAAAATGCCCGGAGCAACAGAGGCAGACAAAAACAACTGGGACGAGGCAAAACTCTTGGCAAATAGCCTTAATGAAGATGAGTTATTTTTACAAGACTTGACAAATCAAGAAATTTTGCATAGACTGTTTCATAACAGTGAATTAAAACTCGGAGAAGAAAAAAGCTACCATTTCAAATGCCGTTGCTCAAGAGAAAAGCTTCAAACAACATTAAGCGGCTTTTCAAAACAAGACATAGATGACATGGCAAAAGATAATAAAATTAACGTAAAGTGTCAATTTTGTTCAACAGAATACACATTTGAAAAAGGTGAGCTTATAACTCAATAAGGATTAAACATGAAAAAACTTGTCATAGCTTTTTTATCAATAATAACTATAAGTGCTTGCGCAAAAAACGCAAACATCATAAAAACATACACGCCACCACGTTTCACAAACCAAGAGCAAATAAAACTAAACGTTGAAAGCATTAACACACAATCAGAGTTTTCTCCAACGTTCACTCGCCCAAACGTTGAGCACTTACTCCCAATTTCAATAGAAAAAACCACAAGAATATGGGCAGATGACAGACTAGAGGCTGCAAGCCCTAGCTCATCAAAACAAGCAGTTATTACAATTAAAGATGCAAGTGTTACAGAAGAGCTAATAAAATCACAAAAGTTTTTACAAAAAGACCAACTAAAATACATTGCAAAATTGCACGTAGAGCTTAAAGTCATAGACGAAAACAACCTCTCTAGCGCCCAAACAGAAATAAGAGCATGGAGAGAGCTTATAATACCTGCAGACACACCTCTTAGCCAAAAAGAAGAATATTGGAGCTCTATGGTAGAAAAACTTTTTGCAGACTACAACAATCAAATGGCACAAAACATCAACGAATATCTTGGGCAATATATTATAAGATAATTTATAAACCCCAAGCCCTAGGTAATATATGAGCAATATAAAAATAGCAAAGTCAATACTAAAAGATGATTTGTCAAAAATCAAATACAGCTATAAAATGCTTCAAACTCCTCAAGAAACAATAGAAAACAAAAAAGGTGATTGTTTTGAACAAGCAGAAGTTACGCGTTATTTGTTAGCTCAAAACAATATATCTTGCACAAGTTATTTTTTAGAAATGAATAGAGGAAAAAGCTCTCCAGAAAGTTGGAAAAATTTTATTGGACATGCTTTTATTGTCTTTGAGGAAAACAGCAAAGTTTATTGGATTGAAAGACCTTATTGTAGTGGCAAATATATAGGTGTTCATCAATATGATAGCATAAATGAGCTTTTAGTTGATATTGTAAACAAAACCAAAGATTCATTTACAAATGATTATAAAATGCCTGTCAATAACATTATAGTTCATAAATATAACAAGCCAAAATTTCCTATATCATATACAGATCATCTTTTTAATTGCTTAAACTCAGAAGTTGTTTTTTGCGACAAAAAATAAAAACTTGCAAATAATCAAAAATATGATATTAATAATTTGTCAAATTAAGTATAACAAATTATTAAAAATAAATATATGGAAAAATTCATTGAAAATGTCAGTAGTATTTTAGAAACGTTGAATTCAAAACTTTTGTTTATCAAAAAAACAGAAAATGGCTTTGATATTAAACTCTTCTTAAAACAAGCGAAGGATATCATGGGCGATAGTTATCTAAATTTATTATTAGATAATTGTATTATAGTCCCAGATGGTAAATCTTTTGAGTTTAGCGATAATATCATAGAGTATAAAGGTTGTACTCTTAATTATCAAAAAGTATCTGAAAACAGATATCAGAGTGTTATAATATTGCTAGACCCAACAAATCTTGAAAGCCAAAGGATAGGCTATCACGAGTTGGCTCATCTCTTTCAGACTTCAGATTGTGGACTTAAAGCTATTAATACTTTTTATAATTTTAGCAAAAGATTTTACACTCATTATTTGGAAGAGGCTCACGCAGAGGTTTTTGCTGCGGCTTGTATCTTAAATGATGCAGAAAACAAAAAAGATTTTGAAGATAGAAAAGCTTTTTTGATAAAACAGGCTAAAATAGATGAGGAGCTTGGCAAAGGTTGCGATGATAATATCTATCCTTCTCCCAAATATTATGCTCATTTTAGCTTAATTGATAAGTTTGTTACAAAATCAGAAACTCTTTTGAAAGAACAAAGTTATCAAACTTTATCTAAGATATGCGAGAACCACGTTTTGAGATATGCAAAATCAGAATGCGATTTTATAGGCTAAAACAAAAACACTCCAAGATTTTTTATCTTGGAGTGTTTTTCATAATAAAGCCGCAACCTATATTTTGCAATCAAACATCTACTTCATAAAAAATTTTATCAAGCTCCATACCCAAAGAAACTTTTGCATATTTAAGCTGCAAGTCTAGCAATTGCTTTATAAAAAAGCCATCTTCCATACCAAAAAATTTGCATAGCCTCAAATCTGTATCAACTGTAATAGTCCAACGGCCTTGCAATATTTGATTAATTCTATTTGTAGAAATATGCATAGCTCTTGCCATATGCCTTTGCGAGACATTTTTTTCATTAACCATAGCAACCAAGACTTTTGCCATTTCAACATTTGCCTTTTGCATATAATTTGTTTTAACTTTATTCTGCTTCATGCCAACGGACATCACCTTTCATTAAATTAACATTGCACTTCATACACATAGACACCCTCGCCTTCGCTAAATTAATATTGCCTTTCATACACATAGCCACAAAAATACCTGTGTAGCGCTACACCAACAAAAAACAAGATAACACAAGCAAAATCAAAGTCAATCATAAAAAACAAACAAATACAAAAAAGCATACACTTTTCTGTTGATAACTCAACAAATTTCCACACAAACACTATAATCAATCTATAATACCAACAAACAAATTTAATATAGGATTTTTTAAATGACAGAAGAAGTAAACAAAAACGAATATGGCGCAGATAGCATTAAAGTATTAAAAGGCTTAGACGCAGTTAGAAAGCGCCCAGGCATGTACATTGGTGACACCGATGACGGCTCTGGCTTGCACCATATGGTTTATGAAGTGTTAGACAACGCAATTGACGAGGCCTTAGCCGGCCACTGTGATAAAACAGAAATTATCTTAAACGCAGACGGCTCTGTTACTGTGCGCGATAATGGCCGTGGTATCCCTGTAGATATTCACAAAGAAGAAGGTGTATCTGCAGCAGAGGTTATTATGACCCAACTTCACTCAGGCGGCAAGTTTGACAACAATTCATACAAAGTATCAGGCGGTCTTCATGGTGTGGGTGTGTCTGTTGTTAATGCACTTTCTGTGTGGTTAAACTTGCGCATTTGGCGTAATGACAAAGAGCATTTGGTAACATTTTCTCATGGTGACGTTACAGAGCACTTAAAAGTTGTTGGAGATGCTCCAGGCCGCCACGGTACAGAAGTTACATTCTTGCCATCAACAGAAACATTTTCAAACATCACATTTGACTTTGAAACTCTTGAGCGCTCAATCAGAGAAAAAGCATTCTTAAACTCTGGCGTTCACTTAGAGTTAACAGACAACCGTGGCGCAGAGCCAAGAACAGTTGTAATGCATTATGAAGGCGGTCTAAAAGCATTTGTAAACCACTTAAACAAATCAAAAACCCCATTACATGAGGCTGTTGTTTCTTTTGGTGCCGAAAAAGATGATGTTCAAGTAGACGTTGCAATGCAATGGACAAACGCATATCATGAGAGCATGTTGTGCTTTACAAACAACATTCCACAAAAAGATGGCGGCACGCACCTTGCAGGTTTTAGAGCAGCTCTTACTCGTTGCATCAATAACTACATCTCAGAACACAATCTTCTAAAAAAAGAAAAAGTAACTCTTTCTGGTGAAGATATGCGCGAAGGTTTAACTTGCGTCTTATCTGCAAAAGTTCCAGACCCAAAATTCTCATCTCAAACCAAAGACAAATTGGTTTCATCAGAGGTTCGTCCTGTTGTTGAAAACGTTGTTGCAGACAAATTAAAAGAATGGTTAGATGAAAACCCAGCAGAAGCAAAAATCATTGTCGGAAAAATTGTAGAGGCAGCAACAGCTCGTGAAGCAGCCAGAAAAGCAAGAGAATTAACCAGAAGAAAAGGCG
>CAYJIO010000071.1:3353-5229 GCA_964370255.1 uncultured Azospirillaceae bacterium | reverse complement strand
CCAATTACAAAAGCATTTATATAATAAAAATTTTTATTGGCAAGTCTTTTTTTTATTTTTTTATAACTTTTTTTCAAGCAAGCCTACTTGCCTTAAACCCTCACCCAAAACCATCGCGCCACTAATTGCAACGTTAAGAGAGCGCGCATGTTCTGTCATAGGGATTATAACTCTACCGTCAACAATATCATGCACTTCTTGTGGCACACCTTTTGACTCTCTGCCCAATAATAAAATATCATTTTCTAAAAACTCAAAATTCAAATAATTTTGACTTGCTTTTGTGGTCAATAAAACAATTCTGCCATATTCTTTTGCATTCTTTTCTCTATACTCCAAAAAATCATGCCAAGAATTATGACGCCTATACTCACAAGCATCAATATAATCCATGCCAGCCCTCTTAAAAGCCTTGTCATTAAACAAAAAGCCGCATGGCTCAATAATATCCACCCCAACATTAAGGCAAGCGCCAAGTCTAATTATTGTTCCTGCATTCTGAGCGATATCAGGCTGAAAAAAGGCTAATCTCATTTTTCCTCCATTTGCAAAAGCACACTAACAGAAATCAGCCCCACAATAAGTGCTGGAGAAAAAGCAGCCAACACAGGCGGAAACATATCAGAAGAGCCAAAAGCATATATAAGCTGCGACAAGAAATATATCAAAAACCCTGTAGAAAGACCAGATACAATCAAATGCATCACACTACCTTTTCTGTGCGTCGTCTGCAAAGAAAAAATGGCTGCCAACAAAACCAAAGAGCAAAGCAGAAAGGGCAAAGCCAGCAAAGATAAAAATCTAATTAAATGTGGCTTAACAGCAAATCCTGCTTTTTGATAAAAAGAAATAATAGAAGGAAGCTTCCAAAAAGAAATTGCATCAGGGTCAATAAAGCTTTCCTTAACCCTTTCTATATCAAGATTTGTTTCATATTCCAAGTTTGCCAACCGCTTAGTTGCATATCCGACTTTATAAATTTTCACATCCTTAAGCTCAATTTTGCCACCACTTAAAACTCCTGCAAAAGCCTCTATTCTTCTTACCAAGGTTTTATTATCTTTAATCTCTATAATCAAAACATTACGCATCAAAAGCTCATCTTCTTCTTGCAATATTTTTTTTGCATTTAATATCACAGATTTATTATCTTCGCCTTCCTTAATCCATAATCCTTTATCATCAAAGACAAAAGCGTTTGGATTTTTTGTATTTATTCTATAAGATATTGTTTCATACATTTCATACATTTTTGAAAGCATTGGGTTTAATGCCATTATATTAAAAACGCCAATCAAAAACGTTGTGCACAAAAATGGGGTTAAAAACTGCAACAAATTTGCGCCAGATGTCCTGATAACTACATATTCATTAGATTTTGAAAGTTTATAAAACGTTGCCTGTGCGGCAATAAGCATCACAAACGGAAAAATCATATTAAGTGTTTCTGGCATTCTAGAAACTCCGAGCTTAAGAAGTGTAAATCCGTCTGCGGCTTCGTTTCCGCTATATTTTCTTAATATCTCAATCATATCAAACAAAAAGACAATACCTGCGACAATAAGTAGCACAAATATAAATGTCATCAATAAGCTTTTAGATAAATATCTGCCTAAAATTGTATTATATCCCATTACTTAAACACTCCTGTTGACAAATATCTCTCTGTTGTTGATGCAAACAATGTAACTATATTCTTGCCCTTCATATCTTCTCTTCTTGCTATTTCAATACTTGCTTTTAATGCTGCCCCAGAAGATATTCCAACAGGCAAGCCTTCAGTTTTTGCAACGATTTTTGCCATTTCAATTGCATCATTTTCATCACAAAAATAAGTTTCATCAACCAAACCATCTTCCAAAAAAGCTGGCTTAAA
>CAYJIO010000071.1:0-3253 GCA_964370255.1 uncultured Azospirillaceae bacterium | reverse complement strand
CAAGGCTCAAGGCTTTATCAACTGCCCCCTGCATTCCCTCTTCTTTTGGGGTCAAGATAACCTCTGCACCAAAATGTCTCATCAAATCGATTCTCTCAGCACTCATAGATTCTGGCATAGTAATAATAAGTTTTTTATCCAAAGCTGCACAAAAAGCTGACAACGATATCCCCGTGTTTCCGCTTGTTGCTTCAACAAAAACAGTATTTTCATTTGCATCATAATTTTCAATCATTGCAAGGGCTGGCCTATCCTTAACAGAAAAAAGCGGGTTATAAAACTCAAGCTTTGCAAAAATTTTTGCATTTGTCTTATACTTTTTTTCAATTTTTTTAAGTCGCAATATTGGCGTATTTCCGACCATTTCTGTAATATTTTCAAAAATCATTTCAACCCTGCTTGTTTATAAATTAACTTTTATACTTTATTATTAACATTTATAATTTATTATAACAATATGAAAATTGCAAAACATATATTTATTTTATCAACTGCCATAATGCTTCCTTGCGTTTGCTTTGCGCAATCTGCAAATTTAGATGAAGTATATCGCCAAATCATAAAAGCAAACAATCAAGACTATTTGCCAATGTTTGTAAAAAACAGAGAAGAGCCAAACTTCTTAAAAGACGTTGAAAGTGTTGAAAACCTTGCAAAATCAAACAAAGATGCCTTATCTGAAATAAATCAAATTGTTGACTTTGAAGACAAAGGAGCTCTCTTAAAACAAGAAGAAAGAGCAAAAGAGCTCAAATGGCAGGCCATTATCTTAGCCGTTCAGCAAAACAAACTAACTCCTTATGATATAGAAGAAATCCAAAAAAGAATAAAAAACAAAGACCCTCAAGCTATTGAAATATTTGCATTTATGAATGCAAAAGGAATCGGCGTTTATCAAGACTTAATAAAATCATTTTTATTATATCAAGAGGCCTTAAACCTAGACGTTGACAATGCAAAAAACAATGCAATTTTAGTATATAACTCAATGTCAAGAGACCAAAAGAAGAAGCTAAAAGCTATCTCTCAGCGCCCCTAACACTTCTTTTGTTACAATTAACCCTATTTTTTGCCACTTTGCTTTTTAAGTTATATTTCTTTTTATCTGCATCATAATCCATACAAACTATAGCGCCTGCTTTAAGCTCTTTTGCAATATATGCTCTAGCAATTTCTGATTTTATATTTTGGTTAATATAATTTTTTAGCCCTCTTGCGCCAAACTTTGGGTTTATGCCTTTTTTCATAATTTCAATCACAGAGTTTTCAGAAAATTCTATATTTATCTTTTGCTTTTCTAAAAAACTTTCTTTAACATTACTTAAGTTTAGCTCAACTATTTTCTTTGCATCTTCATCGTTTAAGGGCTTAAAATAAACAATATCATTAATTCTATTTAAAAACTCTGGAGCAAAACTTTTTGACAACTTTTCAACCAAAGCTTTCTCACTATGCCCATTATCATTTTTATTATCACTATAACCAATCTTAGATCTTGTGTCAAAAGAGCTAAAACCAGCGTTTGAAGTTAAAACAATTATATTATTATCAAACCTTGCAACATTTCCCTTACCATCTTTTATAGTTGACTCGTCCAATACTTCTAACCACATCTTATGTATGACTGGATTAGCTTTTTCAATCTCATCAAGAATTATCAAAGCATTTGGGTTTTTGTTTACATTTTTTACAAGTTCTCCACCACTTTCAGAGCCAATATACCCAGGAGGAGAGCCAAGCAATTTGCTTATGCTGTGTTCTTCTTGATATTGACCCATATTATATTGCAAAACAGGTACTCCCAACAACTTTGCCAAGTCTTTTGCGGTCTGTGTTTTGCCAACTCCAGATGATCCTGCAAACAAAAAAGACATTTTGGGTTTGCCTGCCTCAGGAAACACAATTTGCTGCAACATTTTTTTTCTGATTTTATCAAAAGCATCTTTCTGACCAATAATATTTTTTGACAAATCTTCACTAAGTTTGAGAATTTTTGCTTGTTCATCATTATCCAAAGCAAGTTTTGGCACATTATAAATCTCTTTTAAGGCAGAGATTAAGTGCACATCCTTCAATCTGCGCTCATTTTTTGCATATACGCAAGCCGTATCCAAAAACTCCAAAGAAGCCAATGGCTGCGCTTTTGATAAAATGTGTTTATAAGAATAATCAATAACTTTATTAAGAGTATTTTCAGATATATTTATATCATAAAAGTTTTGATATAAAGATTTATGAGCTTTTAATATCTCTAAGGTTTTATCTTTTTTTGCTTGCTTAATCTTAATCACTTCTCCAGGAAACACCATTGGGGCATGAGGTTTATTGTTAATGCAAACAAGTTTCAAATCTATTTTCTTCATCGCTGAGATAAGTGTTGAAAAAGCAGGCTGATTAATTTCTTCAACAAGTAATACTTGATTTTTCATAGACGCCTTAAAAATAACTTCGCGCGCATTAGAATAATCAACATCTTCGCCAAATTCTGAAGCACTAAGGTCGTCTCCTTCAAGAAGCTTACTAAAATCAGCATAGTCTATATCTTCCAAAGATAATTTGCTTCTCACCTTTTCAAGCAAAGATTGTTTGCCAACCCCCTCTTGACCTGTAATTAAAACACTTGGATTATGTTTTCTTGAGAGGATATGCATAATTTTTTGCGTTTCTTCCTCAAAGCCAACAATTTTTGCATTCTTACTTGATTTGCTATCAAAGATAGAGGCAGAAGAAAAGCCCGCAGTAATATCATCCAATAAATCATCACCTATCATAACAAAACAGTCATTATTATAATCTTCAGCGCAATTATCTATATCATTTGCAATTTCTGGATTAATATTGTCAATCAAAAAGCCCATTTCAGCAATTTCGTTTAAGTCTTTATTGCTTGCAAAATCAAAAATCCGAGGTTTTAGCGGCTCTTTATGAGCAAGAGTTATCGCCAAGCTCATTTCGTCAAGAAAGTTTTTATATTGAGCTTTTCCTACCGTTCTTTCAAAAATACGGCCCATAAAGCCTGATATATTAGACTTTTCATTATAATATACTTCTGATCTTTCATAATCGCCATTATATCTCTTTTCTTTTTCAAGCTCTTCTTTGCAATATAAAGAAAGTTTTTGTATATCAACATTTTTTTGCGATAAAATCTCTATCACCTCATCTTTTGTTGACATAAACAAAAAGAAGTTTCTATCTGTTAAAATTGGCGCTGAACAGTTTTTTATGACAAAATCTATATATTCTTCAAAAA
>CAYJIO010000070.1:0-5239 GCA_964370255.1 uncultured Azospirillaceae bacterium | reverse complement strand
TATCACCCAGACAGAAACCCAAATGACAAAGAAGCAGAAACAATGTTTAAGGAAATTTCTGTTGCTTATGAAATTTTATCAGATGACAACAAAAGAGCAGCCTATGACAGATATGGCTACCAAGCCTTTGAAAACGGCGGCGGGGCAGGGCACGGTGGCTTTGGCGGCTTTGAAGGCTTTGATTTTGGCGATATGTTTTCAGATATTTTTTCAGACTTTTTTGGCGGCTCTTCAAGAAGAAACCCAAATCGACCACAAAAAGGTCAAGATTTGCAAATGCCAATAGAAATTTCTTTAGAAGACGCATTTTTTGGCCTTAAAAAAGAAGTAAAAATCCCAACAAAAATAAAGTGCGATGATTGTGCAGGAACAGGTTGTGCAGATGGCTCAAGCCCACAAACTTGCCAACAATGCAATGGCAGAGGCAAGGTCGTATCTTCTCTTGGTGGCTTTATGATGGAATCTGTTTGCCCAAGTTGCAAAGGCAAGGGCAGTGTTATTGTCAATAAATGCAAGGCATGCTCTGGCACAGGCTTAAAAGCAGAAGAAAAAATCATTGAATTAAAAATCCCAGCAGGAATAGATAATCATACAAACTTAAGAATTCAAGGCGCAGGTGAGGCTGGCAAAAACGGAGGCCCAAACGGAGACTTATTTGTTGTTGTCTATATTAAAGAGCACAAAATATACCAACGCCAAGGTCCGCATTTATACATCAAATTACCAATTTCAATGACATCAGCAGCACTAGGTGCCAAGATGGAAATTAAAGGCCTTGATGAAGAGCTGATTGTCTTTGAAGCTCAGGCTGGCACTCAAGGTGGCGATGTTCAAAAAATTAAATCACACGGTATGAGTGTATATAATAGCTCAAAAAGAGGAGATTTGTTTGTTGAATATGCAGTAATAACACCAAAAAATCTAAATTCAAAACAAAAGAAACTTCTTCAAGAATTAAAAGAGCTAGAAAAAGATGAAGAAAAAGGCTTTTTTGAAAACCTTAAAGACTTTCTAAAAGTAAGCTAAGATTTTTTTTATAAACAAAAATCTTTACATTTATAAAATTTGCATATATATTTTTATTCAAGCGAGTTGATTACTAGCCCGAGGTATCGAAACCTCTCATAGAACGTTTGCAAAACGTAAATTTGCTAAACCTACCAGTCAAGGACTGGAAGGTGGCAAAATACACCTTTGCGGTCAATATGCCGCACTGTTTCTATGCAGTTTCGAGCTTCCAGTCGCCCTTAATCAAGGCGATTATTTTTTTATATAAAAGGAAGTCAAAAAAATGAAAAAAACAATAATCGCAAGTGCAATTTTATTGCAAGCATGCACAACATTAACAAATCATGAAAAGTCGACATTAAGAAGCCTCCAATCCCAAGGCATTAGTGTTGAAACACCCGCTGGCAATTGGCAAGCACCCAACAGCCCAGCCGCCGCAGGATTATTAAACCTTTTGCCAGGAGTGGGCAACTTTTATTTAGGTTCTGGCAGTGGCGCTGATAGTTCTCAAACCTTATACGGATTCTTAAATCTGTTAACATGGCCAATCTCAGTTGTTTGGGGTGTGCCAGAAGCAGCAATTGATGCAAACAACCTAAACAAAAGAGAATTAATTTATTTTTATACTCATGAAGAGCAAGGAAAAATTGCTTTAGAAGACAAAGGCTTAATGCTAAATAATCGCGGAATGGTAGTCAAAAAATAATCTATAACAAAGGCGGGTTATTCCCGCCTTTTACTTCAAACAATCATTTTTCTTAAAAGATTATCTGTTTCAATTAGCTTTATAGCTTTTTTTATTGCGCCTTTTTCAGACAAGACAGTCCAAAAGTCGTTTTTTATTTCAGGAGCCATTTTAATTGCCTCAATAAAGTCTTCTTTATCTAACGGGTTTTTTGAAACAAAATCAACAAAACCAACCTTAACCAACAAGTTTTTTAATGCAACAATATGCTTATTATTTTGCAATAATGCGCATAAAATTGTTGCAACCCCAACCTGAATACCGTGCATTTGAGGCTTTTTTGCGATATTGTCCAATGCGTGAGAGATTAAATGCTCAGAGCCACTAGCAGGGCGAGAAGACCCAGCCATCTCCATTGCAACGCCAGAGGTCAACAAAGACATTACCAATGGCCTAATAAACTCGTCAGAATTAATTTTATATGGGTTTTTTAAAAACAATAAGTCCAAAGAGTTATATGTCATCATTCTTGCAAAGTCATTGTTTTTTGCATTATTTCTTTTAACGGCTTCTTTCCAATCCTTAAGCGCAGATAGTTTTGAGACCATATCGCCAATCCCAGAATACAAAAACACCAAAGGGTTCTTCTTTATAATATCAAGGTCAATAACCACCCCATACGGAATAGATGACTTTACAGTTTTTCTTCTGCCAGCAACGGTTAATGAAGAGCTAGGGCTACAAAAACCATCATTTGACATAGATGTTGGCATAGCAATATATGGGATTCGCAACAAATATGCCAAATATTTTGCAAAATCAAGCACCTTACCGCCACCAACTCCAACTATTGCATTAACATTTGCGGGCAAAGAAAAAGCCATTTTTGTAATATCTTCTATTGCAATTGTGTCAATTGTTGCTTTTTTTATAGTTTTAACTTTGTGTTTTTTTAAGGATTTTGCAATTTCTTTTCCAAACATATCTTCCATGCCAACACCATAGAAAATGGCAATGCTTTCAAATCCCTTGTCAATTAAATATTTGCCAATCTTTGGGGTTTTGCCAAATCCTATTTTTAATAAATATGGTATATTGATTTGTTTGTTAACATCCATCTTAAAGCTCCTTTATATAATCATATATTCTTTTATAGCTATCAAAATTTTGAGTTTTAATCTTAAGCCTTTTGCATTCCTCAAGCAAATGTTTTCTTGCAAACACAACATCAGATGCCATAGCAGGCTCAACATCAGGATAACCATCTCCAGCAAAAATAACGCTATATCCTTTTTCTTTAAGTTCTTCTACAACGGCTCTTTTATTAACCCCAACGTTTTTATCATAATATGGACTGTCAATTGGCTGTGGGCTTAAGACCAAGCCAGTTTCTTGTGAGTATGATCCAGAGTTTGTAATAAGAGTTATTTTCTTTAACATCTCTCCCAAAGTAATTTTGATATAATAATCACACCCTGCAGAAACAATATAAAAAGGAATACTTTTCTCTTCACACAAATCAAAGGTCTTAAAAAAAGCATCGTCTATTTTTATTTCTTTAATAAATTCATCAAGCTCATCTTTTGGTGCTTTAATTTTATTATATATTTCATTAAGAGCCTCAAAATGGGTTTTATTTCCGTTTATATATTCACCCCAAGGTTCAAGGTCATTTTTGGTAAGATATTTCTCAAAAGCAAAATAAAAAAAGTCATCAAAGCTAATTGTTCCGTCAAAATCAGATACTAAGGCATATTTCATAACGTTCTCTTTCAATATTTTATTTCATCCAATTTCCAAAAGGGTATTGTTCAGTATCTTCATTTGCAGGATTTTTTTGACTATCATCTTCTTTTTTCGCAATAACTTCTTCAATTTTTGTTTCATTTCCCATAGATATTTCAAACGTTGGCTCATTATCAAGCTTTATAGAGAAGTTTTGCAAATCGTCCCAAGTTTTTTCTTCTTTTTCTTCTACTTTTGGCAATTCTTCTTGTCCAAATGTTTTTTCAAATGCAATTGAAAAGCCGTCTTTTTGCAAAACTTCAACATCTTTATCATTTTCAGCATTTACTTCTTCTTTAATAGATTTAATTTCTTCAAACCCTCTACGTTTTTTTATTTCATCATCAACAGGTGCCAAAATACTAAACACTTTGCCCATAACTCCAGCTTCAACAATGTTTAAGAACACTTTGTCTTTGTCATGTTTTTCAAGCAATCCAATAAGGCTTAAATATCTTGCACAAAACTCAAGTATAGAGCCAGACAAAATTATGTCTTCAGATGCCTTGTCTAGAATTCTAGGCAAAAAGTTGCTCTGATTTTGCCAAACTTCAATAATCACTTTTGCAAATGCCCACTTTCCGCCATTTTGTGCTTTTTGCCACAACGCATCAATTTGCTCAGGTGAGGCTATTTTTGTTTTTTGAATAATTTCAGATAAAATTTCATTTAAGTCTGCAACAAGTGTGTCAAATTTACCAAGAATAAAGCCATCTTTTGCTTGTCTTTCAGATTCTAATATAAGTCTTGCAACAACATCTGTATAGTCTTGATTTTTTTTCATCTGAGAATATAGATGAAACAAATTTTTATTTAATGTTTTATTAAACAAAAACTGCATAACAAAACCAAAAATTGCCCAAATCAAAAATATTGGCAACACAATTAAGGCCGCATATAATGAAAACTCAACCAAACTAAGAGCCCCAACAGAGCGAGCCCCAAGTTTTTCAAACATAAAAGATAATGAATAAAAAGCCCACAAAACACTAGAAAAAGCACTAATTCCAAAACAAAAAGCCAACATATTATAAAATCTCCTTAATATATAATTATCTACATTAAAACAATAAAAAAAAATATACAAGCACAAAAACATATATATAAAAAAAACTCTTTAAAATTATTTTTTTTGTGTTATAAAAATTGTAACAAAGGTAAAAAAAATGACACTATTAATATTCTTCTTTTCACTATCTATTATTGTTTCTTTTCTATGTTCTTTATTAGAAGCTGGCATATTATCTATATCTCCAAGCTATATTGCAGGGCTTGAGGATAAAGACCCTATCTTATATAAAAAAATATCTCATTATAAAGAGCATATAGATCGTCCTCTTGCAGCTATTTTAACGCTTAATACAATTGCTCATACAGTTGGCGCAACAGGTGTTGGTGCTCAGGTTGTTCAAATTTGGGGTGATGGCTATATGGCAATGGCTTCTGCATTGATGACAATTGCAATTTTAGTTTTATCAGAAATATTCCCAAAGGTAATAGGCGCCAAATATTATAAAAAACTATTACCCTTTATGTGCGCATCTCTTCAAATTATGGTGTTTTTATTAAAGCCATTTTTAATAATGTCAGAGTTTTTAACATCTTGGATGAAGTCAACAGATATAGCATCAACCGCAGATGAAATCAAAGCTTTAGCAAAAATCGGCAGAACAGAACAAACATTAAACGACAGCGATGTTAGAATTATAAACAACGTCTTAAGCCTAAAAGACATTAAAGTAAAAGATGTGATGACACCAA
>CAYJIO010000069.1:0-5254 GCA_964370255.1 uncultured Azospirillaceae bacterium | reverse complement strand
AAAATGTGATATATAAGACTCTCATTTTAATAGAGGACATAACAAATGAACAAAAAAACATCAACTAACAAGTTTATGGCAGGGGATTATGTTGTTTATCCAGCTCACGGTGTGGGCAAGGTTTCTGATATCTCCAAACAAAAAGTAGCTGGCCAAGAGCTAGACCTTATTGTAGTAAACTTTGATAAAGAAAAAATGACTTTAAGAATCCCTTTTGAAAAAGCTCCAAATATTGGCTTAAGACAATTAGCAGACACTAGCACAATATCAACTGCTTTAACAACTCTTAAAGGCAAGGCTAAAGTAAAAAAAATCATGTGGTCAAGAAGAGCTCAAGAATATGAGAATAAAATAAATTCCGGAAACCCTGTTATGATTGCAGAAGTAATAAGAGATTTGCACAGAACAGAGAATTTGGCAGAGCAGTCATATTCAGAGCGCCAAATTTATGACCAAGCATTGGCAAGGCTTTCAAACGAAGTCGCAGCCATTGACAAGTCAACTCAACTAGATGCATCCAAAAAGCTGTTAGACATTATAAACACAGCAAGGAATGTAAACATAAAATAAACAACAAAAGGCTAGAGCCTTTCACGATTAAATAGAATCAGTTTTGTGAAAGGCTCTAGATAATTATTTTGCCTTTTATTTTATAAAAAAACGTTTTTTTTACTTGTTTATTTTATCTAAATATTCTAAATTCAAAAAATGGTAAAAACATTAAAGCAAAAAAAACTTAAAATAAAAAAATATATAGGATTATTTTTTTTAATTCTAACATCCTTATTTCTATGGCAATTATACAGAGCGCCAATTGCTTTGCCATTCTTAAAACCATATATCATAAAAGCCTTAAATCATGATGACGCCAATTTCATCGTAACACTTGACTCCGTTAACTTAGAGCTTGTTCGCTCAATAAAACCAATTAAAATCATTGCAAATAATGTAGAATATAAAACAAGCTCAGACACTTTTTATATAAAAGCGCCAAAGGTTTCTGTTTCTTTTTCTATGACAGCCCTCTTAAACGGAGTTGTTGCTCCCTCTGCAATTGAGGTTATGTCTCCAAACATCTACATTTTTAAGACGTATGGCATAAAAAAAGAAAAAGATGTCTCAAGAAGCATTATTAATGAGAAAAAAATAGAAAGTTATATAACAAGCTTTGATAGTTTTATGGAAAGATTTAATTCAAAAGAAAAAATTTATTCAGAAAGTTATATAAATAATATAACAATATCAGATGCTTCTTTAGAATATCATGAGATTGAGCTTGGCAAAAAATATATGTTTACAGACATTAACTACGCCTTCCAAAGAGGCTATAATGATATGACAATTAGTTTTTCAACATTCTTAAACAAAAAAACTCAAATAGGGCTTAATTTAGAATATCGCCCAACTCTTAATAAACTTGCAATAGACTTGTTTGCATCAGACTTTAATCCCTCAAAAGTAATAGGCCCCATTTTTGAAACAACCATAGACACCCCAATCAGCGGAAAAATCCAAACAATTGTAGATATAAATAAAATTATAGAACATAAAGATAACGTCTTAGACGCAACCAGACAAGCAATTTCAAAAATAATATTTGAGTTCAAAGGTGATAATGGTGTTGTAACCTTTGCAGACCTAGAAGACTATGTTTATAATATCTCAAACATTTCCTTAAAAGGAGACATTCAAGGAGGCCTTGACAAGCTAGAGATAAACAATGCAAGGTTTAATATTGACAATCAAGACATTGCCATAAGTTTTAATGCAAGTGGTATGAAAAATCTTTTGCTAAATGGCTCAAAAGAAGACATAAAACTTTCAGTTAATACAAAAATAAACTCGCTTCCTTTTGACAAGCTTACAAAATTGTGGCCCAAATACATATCACAAGAAGGTTGGACCTGGTGTAATGAAAGCCTAATTGGAGGCTTTGCAAATAACGTCGACTTCAATTTTAACTTTGCCTATGACAAAGACAAAAAAAGCGTTAGCTTCAAAGAGCTTATAGGCAAGGTAGACGTTTATGACACAAGCGTGTTTTACCTAGATGGCATGCCTTGGATAAAAAATGTCTATGGCGTTGCAAATTTTAACAACGATGAAATTAAAATAGACATAGAAAAAGGCATCTCAGACGGAGTTAGCTTAAATGGAGGCTATGTTAAGTTATATGACTTAGCAAAAAACGACCCAGCAATAGACATATTATTAAAAGCAGGCGGAACACTTAAAAACGCATTAAAATTAATTTCAAATAAACCATTGGAGTTAACTCAAGACTTTGGCTTAAACCCAGATGCTGTAAAAGGCTATGCAGATATAGAGTTAGGCTTAAAGTTCTTATTATTAAATGATATAAAAACAGAAGATGTAAACGTTACCCTAAAGGCGCTTGCAGAAGACGTCTTTATACCAGATGTTTATAAAAGCTATGACTTTAGCGCCCCCGCCTTAGACCTTAATCTAAATAACTCATCAATGAATGTCTCAGGCGCCGGAGCCTTGGATTCGATTCCTGTTGACCTTGTTTGGACAGAAACATTCTCAGAAACAAAAGAGGTTAATAGTGAATATAACTTAAAGTTTCATCTAACAGAATCATTAAAGAAAAAGTTAGATATAGACTTTGCTGTTTTAACGGCGCCATATATTTTTGGCTCTCCATATATAGATGCAAACATAAAAGTATTATCAAATGACAACACAAAAATAGACTTAACTGCAGATTTATCCAAAAATACATTAGACTTTGCTTTTTTAGGCATAGTAAAAAAGAAAGGCGATTTTGCTCAAATAAAAACTAGTTTAGATATGATAAATAATAAAATTAGTAAAAACACTCCGTTTTCTTTTTCAAAAAAAGACTTTGACCTAAAAGGATATCTAACATTTAATGACAATACAAGACTATCAAAAATAGACATTTTTGAGATAAAAGGCGCCAAAACAGACGCATCTGCAAAAATAGACATAAATTATGACAACAAAAAACCATTTTATAACATAAACATAACAGGAAACAGCTACAACCTCACAGATTTCTTCAAAAAAGGTGATGAAATTGACTATAAAGTTGATGAAGACAATCAAGAAGAAGATTGGCTAGAAGACACAAATGACACAGATATTTTTATCTCTGTTCGTTCATTGTGGACAATAAAAGATTTTCCAATAAATGAGTTTACCGGAAGCGCAAAAATGAGAAACGGTGTTGGAATTGAGGATATGCATATAATCGGATATTTTGACAATATGCAAAAATCTCAAATAAAGTTAGACTATGAACCAAGAGAAAATGAAGAGTTTGTCTTAGATATAGACTCCACAAACGCAGGCGCAACCTTAAAAGTATTAGGCATATATGACAACATGAAGGGCGGCATCTTAAAAATTCAGGCAAAAAGAAACAAAGATAAAGTGCTAATAGGACACGCAAAAATCAGAAACACCAATATTCATAACACTCCAGTTTTGGCAAAACTACTAAGCGTTGCTTCCTTAAGTGGATTGGTAAATATGTTAACAGGTGAGGGCATTGCGTTTTCTCATATAGACATACCTTTTGACTACACAAAAAAAATATTAACCCTGAAAAAAGCAAAAGCAAACGGAAACACAATGATTATCACATCAAACGGAACCATTAATAGAAAAATCGATAAATTAGATATAAACGGAGTTATAGCTCCTCTAGGCGGCTTAGATAGTTTGTTGGGACAAATTCCACTGTTAGGCAGCCTCTTAAAAGGCAAAGACGGCACAGTCTTTGCAGCCAATTACTCAATAACAGGAACTGCAGATAAGCCAGACGTAGACATCAACCCATTCTCAGCCCTTAGCCCAAGCTCATTAAAAGATTTAGTAGGAGTAAATAATGACCAATAATATTGCAGCCATAGACCTTGGTTCAAACTCAGCAAGGCTTGTAATTGCAAACAAAAAGGGTGAATATATATTAAGAGAAGCAAAATCAGCAAGACTTTCTCAGGGAATGGTTGCAAATATGATGTTGACAGAAGAATCTCAAGCCCGCACAATAGAAATATTAAAAGACTTTGCAAAAAAAATTAAAGAACATAATGTCATAAAATACAGAGCAATCACAACCGCAGCCGTCAGACAATCAAAAAACGGGCAAGAATTTGTAAAAAAAGTTGAAGAGCAAACAGGCATAAAATTAGAAGTTATAGATGAAACAGAAGAAGCAAGGCTTAATTTGGTTGGCGCAATGGCACATTCTTATGGCAAATCAAAATATGTTTGTGTTTTTGACATTGGCGGTGCCTCAACAGAAATAACCATTGCAACCAATGAAAACAACCCAAAAATCATACAATCAACCTCAATTCCACTAGGCGGCAGAAACTCTGCAGAAAAATACAACATAACAGAATATAACCAAAGCAGCGCTCAAGAATTAATATCTGAAACAAAACAATATACAAAAGGTTTTTCTTTGCCACAAGATTGCATAATCATAGGCACATCTTCAAGCTCCCTTAGATTCGCCTCAGTTATATATAATCACAAAGAATACATCAGAGAAAATTGTGACGGACTAACCTTAAGCCAAACCCAAATTAATGACACTGCTCAAAAAATATATAATATGAAAAGAGAAGAAATGGCACAAAACCCAAACATTGGAGAAAACAGAAGTTATGTCTTTGTTGCCGCAGTATTATTGTTGCAAACAATTACAAATGAGTTAAAAGCGCCGCAAATCATTGCATCGCTCCAATCAGCAAAAGATGCCATAATAAAGGAATTAATAAATGACTAATATAAAAAACACTCTTGGTGGCAGACGCGGCCTGACCGTTAAAGTAAAAACTGCAAAAGGCAGAAAAAAATCTTCAACACGTTGGTTGCAAAGACAATTAAATGACCCATACGTTCAAGAAGCACAAAAACAAGGTTATCGTTCTCGCGCTGCCTTCAAGCTTGTGCAACTTGATGAAAAATACAAATTTTTAACAAAAAACAAAATTATCGTAGACCTTGGCTGTGCCCCAGGAGGTTGGTTGCAAGTTGCCTCAAACAAATTAAAAGGCACCGGAAAGTTAATTGGTTTAGACATATTAGAAACAAAGCCTGTTGCAGACGCAACCATCTTTTGCCAAGACTTTACAACAGATGAGGCGTATCAAATGCTTCAAGATGTCTTAGACGGACAAAAAGTAGACGTTGTAATGTCTGACATGGCAGCAAACACAACAGGGCACCAACAAACAGACCATATCAGAACCCT
>CAYJIO010000068.1:0-5261 GCA_964370255.1 uncultured Azospirillaceae bacterium | reverse complement strand
CTCCTCTCTCTGTCATAGCCCTACTTGATAGGGCTATCCACGTGTAAACTATCCATATTTTACCACCTCGCGCTATAAATAACTCTATATTTAAAACAAAAAAAAGAGATGGAATTAACCATCTCTTTTTGGATTCGACGCTATAAATATTAATCAATTGTCTTTTTTAATGTTTCTAATGCTTCTGTAATAGATGCATCTCTAACAATAAGCTCTTCAATTTTTCTGATTGCATGCATTACAGTAGTATGATCTCTTTCAAACTTTCTGCCAATTTCTGGCAAAGAGCGAGAAGTCAACTGCTTTGACAAATACATAGCGATTTGTCTTGGTCTTGCAATGTTTCTGCATCTTCTAGAAGACTGCATTTCTTTAACAGAAATTCCATAATATGCTGCCACTTTCTTTTGAATGTCATCAACAGTAATTGTTCTGTCATAAGCGCGCAACATATCTTTAAGCACTTCTTGGGTTGTTTCTAATGTTATTTCTGGTTGGTTTAATAACTCGCAATGTGCAATAACTCTTCTTAATGCGCCTTCAAGTTCTCTGATGTTTGAAGTGATTTTGTTTGCCAAAAACTCGCATACTTTTTTAGGAACTTCTGCGCCCAACAACTTTGCTTTGTTTTCTAAAATTTTAACTCTAAGCTCAAAATCTGTAGAATGAATATCAGCAACCAAGCCGCAGCCGAGTCTAGATTTTAACCTTGTTTCGATTCCCTCTAAATCTGCAGGAGATTTGTCTGCGGAAATAATAATTTTTCTGCCTTCTTCAATTAAAGAATTAAATGTGTGGAAGAACTCTTCTTGAGTGTTGTCTTTGCCGCCCATAAATTGCACGTCATCAACCATTAATACATCAACAGAGCGGAATTGTTCTTTAAACGCTGCTGTGTCTTTATAGCGCAACGCTTTTACAAACTTATACATAAATTTTTCTGCAGATAAATAAACGATGTTTGCCTCAGGATTGTTCTTTTTAATTTCCCACGCAATTGCATGCATTAAATGAGTTTTGCCCAATCCAACACCAGAGTATAAGAACAATGGGTTGAAAGAAACAGTTTTCATCTCTGCAACTTTTTTTGCTGCAGCGTATGCAAACTCATTTGTTTTTCCAACAACAAAACTATCAAAAGTAAAGTGAGGATTAAGTGGCACAGATAAAGAATTTGTTTCACCATTAACCATATTTTCAGCAGGGCCTGTAACAACAGATGCGCTAATAGGAGAAGGAGAAGCAGATATTTTTTTCATCAAAGATGAGTCAGATGCTTTATTATTTTGTGCAATTTGTTGCACTACAAAGTTAAGGTTTTTAAGTTCTGGATTTTTCTTTTCCCAGATTTTTTGAATTCTTTGTGAGTAGTGTGCAAGAACCCAGTTCTTCATAAATCTAGTAGGCACGCCAATTTCAATTTGTCCGTTATTAAAAGAAGAAACATTAAGAGGTTTTACCCAGCTATCAAAAGCCACATCACCAATTTCGTCTTTAAGTTGTTGAGATATTTCTCCCCATTGTTGTTTAATATCAAGGTTGTTTGTTTCAAGCGTCATTTTTATTCCAATCCAATTCAAAAAATATTTGTTAACTTAAAAATACTTTCTCTAAAAGACTATAGTCCTCATAGCCCCCAACCATTTTGCGTATATATTATTTGGCTCCAAAACAACTTTTGTTTTTATAATATAGAGTTAATATATAGCATTAATATTCTTATATATAATGTTTATGCAAAAAACCAAATTTAGAAATTTTTGTATTCAGTTTTCATAAAGTTTTAATAAAAGAAAATTTAATAATTTTTTTGTCTTTAGCAATATAAAAAAGAGAACGTGTTGCAATATTATTGTTATTACTTTTTTTGTTTTTATCTTTTCAAATATCGTTAATATGAAGTTAACATAAAACCAAAAAAAATATATTACAACAGAACTTTTATAGAACATTGCAATTAAATTTCTTGACACAATTTTTATAAAAATAGCTGATTTAGATTCGTTTTAGATTCGCATTAGTGTTTATTTAGATTCGCATGGATTCGGCGGGATTGCTTGCTTTTCTGCACAAAAAAACGCAAACAAAAATATCATATAGATGTTGTTTGCGTTTATGTTTTGTGCTTATAAAAAAATTAAATGTTTTTAATTTTTTTAGACAATCTAGAGATTGTTCTAGAAGCTTTGTTAAGAGTAAAAATGCCTCTAGAAACAGCTCTCATCATTTCAGATTCTGCAACCAAAAATTTTTCTTTAGCTGCTTCTTTATTTCCGCCCAAGATTTCAGCTTCAACTTTTTTCAAAAAAGTTCTAACTCTGCTTCTTCTTGCAGCATTGATAACAGCTTTTTTGTTATTTCTAACGATTCTGCTTTTTGCCGACTTATGATTAGCCATTTATTTATTCCTTATATTTATTAAATTTTATGAGCTTTTATACAATCATTTTTTGATTAGTCAAGTTTTAATTAGAGCTCTTGACCGTGATTCTTACCATTTTATCGATATTTTTAATGCTCAAGCTCTCTTTTTCTCTCTCAAATGTATATGAGCCTCCATTTTTATTCATATATTTCCAGCCCAGCTGTGGCAGAGTCTTTTTATAAAAAGAGATAAGCTCCTCAAAGGATTCGCTTTCAGACTCAATATAAATTTCAACAAAGTTTGTTTGTGCATTTCCAAAAGAGATTGTCTCATCATCAACCTGATGCCAATTTTGAGGCATTGGCAGATCTTCAAGCCCTTCAACAAAGCTTGCCCCACAAAGTATAAAAAAGGATAGTCCAATTAATAAAAGCTTTTTCATTTCTGACACCTTTCACAATAAAACGTTGCGCGTCCTTTTTGGACGATTCTTTTTATAATGCTTTTGCATTTAAGACATTCTTGCCCATCTTTTCCATAAACGCAATGAGAATTTTGAAAATATCCCAATGTTCCATCAGGTTTTTGGTGGTCTTTTAGTGTTGAGCCACCTTTTTTTATGGCATCAACAAGCACCTCAAGACTATACTTTACAATAAGCTCAGCTTCTTTTTCGTTAATCTCAAAAGCGCTTTTAAGTGGAGAAACACGCGCCTTAAATAAAATTTCAGACGCATAAATGTTTCCGATTCCAGCAACCACGCTTTGGTCTAATAGAAAAGATTTGATGTCAATTTTTTTGCCGTTTAGTTTTTTAAGTAAATATTTTGCATTAAAGCCATCATCAAAAGGATCAACCCCCATATTCTTAAAATGTGGCTGATTATGTAATTCAGAAGTTTTAATAATATCAAACATTCCAAAACGCCTTGCATCATTATAAACGACGATTCCATTTGAGGTTATAATTTTAATATGATCATGCTTTTCTTGTTCGTTTGGGTTTATTGTAACTTTGCCACTCATGCCAAGATGCAATATAATTGAGTATTCATTATCAAGAACAATCACAATATATTTGCCGATTCTCCTATACTCTATGATATTTGCTCCACACAAAAGAGGCAATTTGTTTTTGTTAATTACATATCTTAAAGCATTGCAAAAAACCTCAACATTGATTATCTTTGCATTAACAATTTGTTTTTTAATACCGTCTATAACGGTCTGAACTTCAGGTAACTCTGGCATAAGGATATTTTATATGAAAAATAAAACATTGCAAGACAATAAAAAGCACAAAAAAGTATATGGCTTTGACTTAATCAAGCGCCCAAAAAAAACCTTAGATGCCAAAGACTATGTTTATTTGTTAAACAAAAACACAAAAGAAGAACAAAAAAAATATTGGTCAAGGACCTCAATGACAATATTGTTTTTTGTAATCTTAATAATATATTTATACCATTTCGCATAACATACAAAAAAACTCACTTAAGGAGAGGCAAATGTTTTCAAAATTTTTTATTAATCGTCCAATTTTTGCAAGTGTCATTTCTATTGTTATTGTTCTTGCAGGTGTTGTAGCAATCAAGGCCTTGCCTGTTGAGCAATATCCAAACATTGTGCCACCAGAAATCTCTGTTACAGCCATATACCCAGGGGCAACCTCAGAGGTATTATCAGACACCGTCGCAGCACCACTTGAGCAAGCCATAAATGGCGTTAATAATATGATATATATGTATTCAACCTCAACCAACTCAGGCTACACAAACATAAGCGTTGTCTTTGACATTGGCACAGACCCAGACCAAGCAACCATAGATGTTAATAACAAGGTGCAATCTGCAATTAACTCTTTGCCAGCAGAGGTAATCAAACAAGGTGTAACTGTTGAGCAAAAATCAAGCTCGATTCTCCAAGTTGTTTCAATGACATCAAAAAACCCTCAAATAGATGTTATAGACCTTTCAAATTATGCTCTCTTAAATATCTTAGATGAGATTCGCCGCATTAAAGGTGTTGGCAGTGCAGAGCTTTTTGCCAACCAAGATTATTCAATGCGCATTTGGTTGCAACCAGACTTGCTTGCAGATTTTAATATGACACCACAAGATGTTATTGCAGCCATTCAAGAGCAGAATACACAATTCGCCGCAGGCAAATTTGGTCAAGAACCTTTAACTCAAGGCACGCCATATACATATTCGGTCAAAACCAAAGGAAGACTTCTAGACCCAGAAGAATTTGGCAACATAATCTTACGAGCAGACAAATCAGGAGCAGCCTTAAAGCTAAAAGACGTTGCAAGAATAGAAGTTGGCGCAGAAGATTATTCTGTTAAGTCAAAAGAAAACGGTGTTGATTCTATTGCCTTTGCCATATATCTGCAAAGTGGCGCAAACGCTATTGACACAGCCAAGGCTGTCAAAGAAAAAATGCAAGAGCTTGCAAACAAATTCCCTCAAGGTATTGAATATAAAATCCCATTTGACACAACCATATTCGTAGAAGTTTCAATTGAAGAGGTTTTGCATACGTTTTTAGAAGCAGTTTTATTAGTAATCTTGGTTGTATTTATTTTCTTGCAAAAATTCAAAGCCACCTTAATCCCGATTCTAGCCGTGCCAGTGTCAATCATTGGTGCTTTTGCAGGTATGCTTGTTTTTGGATTCTCAATCAACCTCTTAACTCTTTTTGGGCTTGTTTTGGCTATTGGTATTGTGGTTGATGACGCCATTATTGTGCTTGAAAATGTAGAACGCATTATGCATCAAGAAAAATTAAAAGTAAAAGAAGCAACAATTAAGGCAATGTCAGAAGTGGGCGAGCCAATTATTGCGGTCTCTCTTGTTATGGCGGCTGTGTTTTTGCCAATTGCCTTTTTGGGTGG
>CAYJIO010000067.1:0-5395 GCA_964370255.1 uncultured Azospirillaceae bacterium | reverse complement strand
CTTTTGCTTGCAATGTCTGAAGATATTAGGGTTCTTTTAATTAAGCTTGCTGATAGATTGCATAATATGAGGACGCTTAAATATATCTCAAGCCCAGAAAAAAGAGCTAGAATCGCCAAAGAAACTTTGGATATTTATGCACCTCTTGCAGAGCGTATTGGCATGCAAGAAACAAAGTCAGAGCTTGAAGAATACGCATTTGCAGAGCTTTATAAAGAGGCACATGATTCTATTGTATCAAGGCTTAGTTTTTTGCGAGAGCAGGGTGATGGGGTCGTGCCACAAATAATTGAAACTCTTATGGCTGATATGAAGGAAAACGGAGTAAGCTGCACAATTAGTGGAAGGGAAAAGTCTCCGTATTCTATATGGCGAAAGATGCAACAAAAGAATGCCTCTTTTGAACAATTGGCAGACATTATGGCGTTTAGGATTTGTGTTGACGACATTGGCTCTTGTTATCAGGCGCTTGGGGTTATTCACTCAAAGTATCATATGGTGCCTAGAAGATTTAAGGATTATATTTCAACTCCAAAACCAAATGGATATAAGTCATTACATACAGGTGTGATTGGCCCTTTGAATACGCGTATTGAGGTTCAGATTAGAACTAATGATATGCATGAAATTGCAGAAAAAGGTATTGCGGCACACTGGGCTTATAAACAAGGTCAACAAGCAGTTGGCAAAAATTTTAGGTGGGTAAGAGAGCTTTTGGAGATTTTGGAGCAGGCCTCTAATCCAGAAGAATTTTTGCAAAACACAAAACTTGAGATGTATAATGATCAAGTGTTTTGTTTTACGCCTAAAGGTGACTTGATTGGTCTTCCTATAAACTCAACCCCTGTTGACTTTGCTTATGCGGTTCATTCTAATGTTGGGGATACTTGTGTTGGGGCAAAAGTAAATGGAGAGATTAGACCTCTTAGAACAATTTTGCAAAACGGTGATCAGGTTGATATATTAACATCAAAAGCGCAACACCCATCAACAGAGTGGGAAAGGTTTGTGGTTACTGGCAAGGCAAAAGCTGCAATAAGACGCTATGTTAGATCAAGCAAAAGAGAGCAATTTATTGCACTTGGTCAGCAACTTTTAGAAAAGCATTTTAAGGGTGAGAACCTAGAGTTTTCTGAAAAGAATTTGGTTAATTTTTTGGAGATGTTTGAATCTGAAAATGTTGATGACATATATGCAAAAGTTGGCGAAGGATTGATTAGTGCTTGGGATGTATTAAAAGCTTGTTATCCTCAGTATAAACAGTCAAAACTTGATAAAGTTGTTAAGTCAATAAAAATCCCTAGTTTTAAGAGAGGTAAAAAAAGCAAAAAATCTGAGACAGCAGAGAAGCTAAAAATAAAAGGGCTTATCCCTGGAATGGCGGTTCATTTTGCTGGTTGTTGTCACCCTGTGCCAGGGGATAGGATCGTTGGCATTGTTGCAACAGGAAAAGGGGTTGCGGTGCATACAATAGATTGTAGTGTTTTAGAAAAATTTGCCTCAGAGCCAGAGAGATGGCTTGATGTCTCTTGGGGAGATGATGCAGGGATTGATGCGCCTCATGTCGCAAGGCTAAAGATTATGCTTGCAAATGAGCCAGGGGCATTGGGGGATTTGTCAAACTTGATTGCAAAAGTTGATGGCAATATCTCAAACCTTAATATTGTTTATAAAACAATTAGCTATTTTGAGCTTTTGGTTGACGTTGAAGTAAAAGACCTGAAGCATTTGACAGATGTTATTGCGGCATTAAAGTCATCTAAGGTTATTAGTTATGTGCAAAGGGCAAGTCAATAATGTTATTTAAGAGAAAAAAACCATTACCTTTTATAGATAAAATATATTCATTCTTTTGGCCTAAGAGTGGCTGGAAGAGATATGGTAAATATATTTTGTTAAGATTGTCTCGTCTTGAGGGGTCTTCTCACGCTATTGCTATTGGTTTTGCTTGTGGGGTTGCAATTTCTTTTACACCATTTGTTGGTGGTCATTTGCTTTTGGCTGCGCTAACAGCTTTTTTGTTTGGTGGAAACGTGCTTGCCAGCACAATAGGAACACTTATTGGCAATCCTTGGACTTTTCCTGTTATTTGGGTTTCTATATTAAAAACGGGAGAGTGGTTTTTGGGAGTGCAAGGGCATTTTTCTCCTGATAAGTTTGTTAATTTGTTTGGTGAGGCAATGAAGTATTTAATAGAGTTTGACTTTGCTTTGTTTGCAAAAGAAGTTTGGCCTGTGATAAAGCCTATGGTTGTTGGATGTATTCCTTATTATCTTATATCTTTTGCGATTAGTTATTATGTTATAAATGCGTTGGTCTCAAAGGTTGAGAAAGTAAGGGCAAAAAGACGAGCAAAAAAACTAAAGCAGAGGGCAAAATGATTATTGGAACTGGTGTAGACATTTGTAATATTGATAGAATTAAAAACTCATTAAATAAATTTGGGCAGAAGTTTATAGAAAGAATTTGTAATAAAGAAGAGATTAAAGAGCTTTCTTGCAAAAAAGATGTTGCGAAGTCTTTGGCAAAAATATTTGCAGCAAAGGAGGCAACCTCAAAAGCATTAGGCACAGGTATTGGTCAAGAAGTCTCTTTTTTGGATATAAATCTATGTCATAACAATAAAGGAAAACCATTTGTAACCTTGAGCCAAAAAGTTGTTGATGCGTTGCAAATAAAAGATTTTAATATAGAGATATCTATCTCAGATGATGAGCCTTATGCAGTGGCTTTTGTTATAATTGAAGGAATAAAAAATGTATAAAGAAGAAACTTTGTTAGACACAATTAAAACAGTATTTTATGCAATATTAATTGCTATATTTATTCGCTCATTCTTTTTTGAGCCTTTTAGAATACCATCTGCCTCGATGTATCCATCTCTTTATATTGGAGATTATTTGTTTGTCTCAAAATATACTTATGGATATTCTAGGCACTCATTGCCACTTTCTTTGCCTTTGATTTCTGGCAGAGTATGGGCTGATGAGCCTGTTCAAGGTGATGTTGTGGTGTTTAAGTATCCGCAAGATAATAGAACAGATTTTATTAAAAGAGTTGTTGGAATGCCAGGAGACAAGATACAGATGAAAGAAGGTGTCTTGTATATTAATGATAAACTTGTAGAAAGAAAACAAGTTGAGGATTTTGTTAGTAGAGATGAGGGGGGGAATGCAATTAGATATAATCAATATGTTGAAACTTTACCTAATGGTGTTGAGCATAATATATTAGAGGTCTCTGATGATGAGCCTTTGGATAATACAATTGCGGTTGTTGTTCCTGAGGGGCATTATTTTATGATGGGAGATAATAGAGATAAATCCGATGATAGTAGAATGAGTGCTGGATTTGTGCCTTTTGAAAATTTGGTAGGAAAGGCTAGGTTCTTATTTTATTCTCATAACAATCATGGCGCTTGGTATATGCCTTGGACTTGGCCAAAAAAAATTAGGTGGGATAGAATTTTTGATAAGGTGAAATAATGATATATAAATTTAAGAATAAAAATCTTTATAATCAAGCTTTGATGCATTCTAGTATGAGTGGCAGCTCTAGTGTTAATTATGAGCGATTGGAGTTTTTGGGCGATAGGGTGCTTGGATTGTGTATTGCAAAACTTTTATTTGAAGCTTTTCAAGATGAAGATGAGGGAGCTTTGGCTCATAGGTTGACAGGGCTTGTTTGTAAAGAAACAGTTGCAAAAGTTGCTTTGAAGCTTGGGCTTGATAAAGAAATGAAAATAGCAACGCAGTCAATTGCAACTAGTGAGAATATTTTATGCGATGTCTTGGAAGCAATGATGGGTGCAATATATTTGGATGGTGGTTGTGAAGAGGCGCTTGCATTTGTAAAAAGAAACTTTGGTGACTTGTTACTAGAAAATATTGTGCCGCCAAAAGATGCAAAAAGCAGTTTGCAAGAGCTTGCTGTTGCAAAGGGATATGAGTTTCCTTCTTATGAGATGATTGGAAAATCTGGGCCAGAGCATGAACCCGTTTTTGAAGTTTTGGTTAAAATAAAAGGACTGCCTGACTGTAGTGGGGTTGGCAAGAACAAGAAACAAGCAGAGTTTGAGGCCGCAAAAAAAATGTTAGAGAGCCTGGGCTGTAAATGATTGTTGATTATGTGCAGTTAATCTCATCTGAAAAAGTTGGGCCAATAACTTTTTATAAGCTTATAAAAGAATTTGGCAGTGTTAAAAATGCACTAGAAAATTTGCCTGCAAAGTTTAAGAAATTTGATAGAATCGAAGCGGAAAAACAAGTTAAGCTGGCAGAGAAGATGGGTGTTAAGATTATTTGCTTTGATAGCCCTTTATATCCGCAAAGATTATTGCACATAGCAGATGCTCCTCCAGTTTTATTTGTTCTTGGTGATGAAAAACTCTTGAACTCAGTAAATAATATTGCGGTGGTTGGAGCCAGAAACGCAACAACAAACTCAAGAAAATTAGCATCAAGAATATCTTTTGATTTGTCAAATGCTGGAGTTGTTATAACATCTGGCATGGCAAGAGGAATTGACACATCTGCTCATTTGGGAGCTATGCATGCAAAAGAGCAAAAAGCGCCAACAATTGCGGTGCTTGGAACAGGTGTTGATGTTGTATATCCGTCAGAAAATGCAAGTGTATATAAAAAAATTATAGAGCAGGGGTGCTTGGTATCTGAGTTTTTGATTGGTGAAGGACCAAGCCAGTCTAACTTTCCGCGTAGAAATAGAATCGTCGCAGGGCTGAGTTCTGGCGTGTTGGTGGTTGAGGCAACACTTAATTCTGGTTCTTTGATAACAGCAAGGCTTGCTAATGAATTTGGGCGCGATGTATTTGCTATTCCTGGCTCGCCTATTGATGCAAAATTTTTGGGAACAAATAAGCTTATAAAAGATGGAGCAATATTGGTTGAAAATGCAGATGATATTGCAGAGCATTTAGATTTTGTTGAAGAGAAAAAAGTTGTGGTTGACAACAACAAAAAAACAGTTGATATTGCAAACAATAATATTTTAGACTTTATTGATGCAACAGGTGTTTATGTAGATGAGCTAGTTAGGGTTTCTGGCATGAGCATTGAGGCTTTGGAATTGGAGCTTATGGAGCTTGAGTTATTGGGTGTGGTCGAGCGCCAAAGCGGTAACAAAGTAGCATTGATTGGAAGAAGAAAATGAAAGAGGTTGAGATATTGGTTAGCGTTTTTGATGACTTCTCAAAAGTTGAAAAAGCCTTATCTTCTTTTGAATATAAAGGGGCAAAGAAAACATTAGATGTTTATTATTTTGACCCTGAAAGAGAGCAGTTGCAACCAAGAGAAGATTTAAGGCTTTTAGAATGTTTGAGGCTTAGAAAAAAAGATAATCAATATTATGTTACATATAAAAATGACAAGTTTGACGA